>DATKKY010000209.1:0-16462 GCA_035542695.1 bacterium
GGTGAGGAGGATCAGCAGAAAGGCAATGGCAAGCCTGTCTTCTCTGGGTTTGGTCATATCGGGGCTATTTTGAAGCCTCTCCTTTTTTGCCAACTCCCAAGTAGATCTCGAGCCACATCTTCCCCAACTCCCTCAGGGTGCTGATCACGTGGCTCGCCCGCACCGTGCTTTGCCCGCCCATCCGCGGGAAGTGCCTGACTCCGATCTCGGTCATCCGGAAACCATGGTGACGCGCCTTGGCAAGGATCTCGGTATCGACGAAAAACTTCTTCGACCTTATTTCTATCACGTCGAAAACCTCCCGCCGGAAGAGCTTGAAGGCACAGTCGATGTCCCGGACGCGAAGCCTGAAGATGGTCCTGGCAACCAGGTTGTAGCCCCAGGCGAGAAACAGCCTGGTCAGCGGGTCATAGCGGTAGATTCGGAAGCCGCACACGATGTCGTAGTCTTCGCTGGCCGGTAGGAGGTTCTTCACTTCTCTCACATCGAACTGCAGGTCGGAGTCGGTATAGAAGACCAGCGGCAGCCTTGCGCTGGTGAACCCTGTCCTCAGCGCGTCGGCGTACCCGAGGTTCTTGGGATGCCGGATCGGCCTGACGTGAGGGTTCTCGCGCTCGAGGCGGCTCAGGATCTCCGGAGTCCGATCGCTCGAGCCATCGTCAACGACGATCACTTCGTAATCGGCCAACTCCATGCTCTCGGCCGCGGCGAGGACCGCTCGGACTGCCTTCTCGATGTTATCCTCTTCGTTATATGCAGGAAGCACAAACGAGATTGATTTCGGTGTCACGGCTCTCCTCACCCGATGTAGCCTATGCCTTCAAGGCGCCTCTTGATGTCTTCGCTATCCTGGCTAGTGAGCGCGTGACCCCCGACTTGCCCGATCAGCTCGGTGTCGACGTAGCCCACCGGATGTCCGTTGAGGTATTCTTCCCGGATGGCCTCGGCCAGCACCCTGCCGTCCATCTGTCGCGGCACCGGGAGGCCCAGAAGATACAGCACTGTGGGCGCGATGTCCACCAGAGCTGCCTTGTCGAGCTTCGCGCCGCGGCGGAACTCATTCCCCAGACCGACGAAGATGCCGTTCATCCGGTGATCGCCCGAGTTCCCATAGACGGGAAAGGCGAAACGGCTGCTCGTGAAATCCAGCGTGCCGAGAGCTTTGTATCTCATGTCCCTCGGCAGGAAGACGATGTCGGCAGCCTCCTCGACATAGGGCCCATCGTAGATCTCCTCGCGCAACCAGACCTTGTCAAACAGGGGATCGCCCGAGAACGGCTCGCGCGACGCTACGAGGTCCCGCTTGATCGAGGCCCTCACCTCGTTGTACTCCTCACCTGGGCTGACCGAGCCCCACGGCTCACGGCCCCTGAGGTTGACATAGATTTGGCCGTAGTTGCCTCGAGAATAGGCCCTGGTGCGCGCCCAGTCAACGTTGTCCAAGGAGAGAAAGAACCGGTTGAGCAGCATCTGCATCCTCTGGCGAGAGTGAAACCCGCCTGAGAGCCTGAGCCGAGCAAGCCCGAGAGCCATTGAGAGCCTATAGAAGAGCACCGGCGTGAGCCCCAGGGAATAGCCTAGTCGCTTGGCGAGCGTCGCCGGGTCGCGCTTGAGCTTGAGATAACCTCTTTCAAGCAGCCAGATGTTGAAGGCCAGGAAGGTGTGGATGGGGCCAAAGCCGTGGTCGGACGCCAGAATCACTTCGGCTTTGCCGGCGTCTTTGATGATCTCGCCCAGCCCCTGGTCAAGCAAGGCATAGAACTGCTTCAGTCTGGGTGCACAGACTGCGGCCTCCTTGGCGTCGTGACGGGGATGATGCTCGTCCAGGATGTGCCAGAGCTCGTGCTGAGCCCGATCAGTTCCCCAGAAATGAGATATGAAGAGGTCCCAGTCCACGCTTCGGGCGAGGTGCCGGGTGACAGCTATGTTGAACTTGAGCACGTCGAAGAGCTCGTCGATCACGCGGTTAACTCCCCGCCTAGAATAGACCTCGCGGTGATAGAGCTTGTAGGGACCAAAGCGGGCCTCCAGATCATCCAGCAACGAAGGCGGCCAGGTGAAGTCGCGCTTGCCGTAGGGTGTCAGGAAGTCACTTATCATGTAGCCGTTGATCTGACGCGGAGGATAGGTTATCGGAACACCGATCACGACCGACTTGAGCCCCGCTCGGGAGGCCAGCTCCCACATCGGGACACCATCGCGGAGAGTCGAGTTGACCGGGACTTCACCGAAGGGATTGCGGGCGCTCACAAGCTTCTCGGAGATGCCCCTTCGCCTGAGGAGAAACTCAAAGACCCCGTGCTTGCCGGGATTGAGGCCAGTCACGAAGCTTGACCACGCAGTCGCAGTGACCGGCGGGATCTGGCTTGCGAGTTCCGAGCAAACTCCCCGCTCGAGGAAGCCGGCTAGGTTGGGCATGGTGCCATCGCGGGCGAGTGGCCCGAGAACATCCCAGGTCGCTCCGTCAAGACCGAGAATCAGGACCTTGCGCCTGGCCGAGGATGTCATGAGGACGATTCCATCTTCGAGAAGTTGGCTATCTCAAGGAAGCGCCTCGTGATAGTACCCAAGAGGTTCAGCCGGTTTCGCTTGAGACCCTCGTCTTCCGCCATCACCATCACGCTTGTGAAGAAGGTATCGATTGGACGGGCCAGTCCCAGGAGCAGGTTCATCGCCTCCTCAAACCGTTTCTCGGCGACCAGCGACTTGAACTCCGGCAGTATCGCAAGATATGAAGCGTGGAGGTCGCTCTCGGCCTTGTCCTGGAAGAGATGCGGTGCCACCTCCCCGCTGACATCGCCCTTGGTTATGTTGTAGGCTCGCTTGAAGGCGGTCACAAACACTGGAAAGCGCTGATCGGTCTCGAACTTCTTCAGGGCCTCGAGCCGCGCGGTCGCGAGAGCCATATCATCCAAGTCGACGTCCAGCACGCTCTTGACCATGTCCACCCGGTTGCCGGCTTCTACCAGCAGAGTCTCCAGGCGCTGCCCGATGAAGCCCGAAAGACTCTGGCGGAGGTCAGTTTCCCTCACTGAGAGCTTGCCGCCATAAAACCGGGTCGCGACCGCCACCATCTCGGAGACCGGCAAATGAATCCCTTTTTCGAGCAGGATCCGCACCAGGCCCGTCGCCTGCCTCCGCAGGGCATAGGGATCCTCGGAGCCGGTAGGCACAAGCCCAACGCCGAAGCAGCCCACTAGACTGTCTAACTTGTCGGCGAGCGCCAGCACAGTGCCGGTTGTGGTCGCCGGCAAGATGTCTCCCGCGAATCTCGGAAGATAGTGCTCGAATATGGCCTGGGCGACCTCGCCGGCCTCACCGGCAACCCTGGCGTACTCGCGGCCCATCACACCCTGGAGGCTCGCGAACTCCTTCTCGCGGACCATCAACGAGGTCAGGTCGCCCTTGGAGAGGCGGGCCGCTCGCCGCGCCGTCTCAACGGCGGCGGGGGCAATCGCTTGAGCAATCCAAGCAGCCAATTCAACCAGGCGCCCGGTCTTCTCTGCCAGCGTGCCCAGCTGCTCCTGCCAAACCACATGGGACAGGCGTTCCACCATCGCGTCAAGGCCGTCCTTCGCGTCCTGCTCCCAGTAGAAATGCGCGTCGTCCAGCCTGGCCTTGAGCACGCGCTCGTTGCCCTGCCTTATCTTGCCCTCCCTGTCCTGGTCCATGTTGGCGACCGCGACGAAGTACGGCACCAGCTTGCCCTGGGCATCGGAGACCGAGAAGAACTCCTGGTGCTCTCGGAGAGCGGTGACGATCACTTCCTTCGGCATCTCGAGGAACTTTGGCGAATATCCGCCGGCAATCGCCAGGGGGCATTCCACCGTGAAGGTCACCCGCTCGAGCAAGTCGTCATCTTTGACCACCTGCCCGCCCACCGAAACTGCTGCCTTCGCGACCGCTTGCTCGATCAGGTGCTTCCGCTGATCGTGATCGACAATCACGAAGTTACGCTTAAGATCTCCGACGTACTGCTCCGGTGATGTGACCACGATCTCAGGGCTTCCCAGGAAGCGATGACCCCTTGTTACGTTTGAAGCTTCGATGCCGGCCCAAGAGAAACGGCTCCGCTCTCCATGGCCGGCACCCTTGCCGTCCAGCACCAGCACCAGCCACCTTACGGGACGCGCGAAGCGCGCGTTCCCCGGCTCCCAGTGCATGGTCTTCGGAAAGGTCAGCGACTCAAGCGCCATCTTCAAGATCGCCGGCAGGAGTTCAGCTGCATGGCCGCCCTCCACCAGCTTCTCAATGCAGACATACTCGCCCTTGCCTTTCTTGCCCCGCGCCAGGCGAGCCACATCCACGCCTTGGGACTTGGCGAATCCGATTGCAGCCTGAGTGGGTCTACCTGACCCATCAAAGGCGGCAGCGACCGGGGGCCCAAATACCACCTGCTTCGAGTCTTGGGCCTTCTCTGCGATTCCTCCGCCCAGGGCAACCAGGCGCCTGGGCGTCCCCAGCACTCGGAGCGACCCGTAAGGAATCCCCGACTTCTCCAGACCCGCCTTGAGGCTCGCCAGGAGCTCCGCCAGGGCAGGCCTAATGTATAGTGGGGGAATTTCCTCGGTCCCGATTTCGAAGACCAGGTCCATCCTATTTCCCCTTGAGGAGCGGGAAACCCATCTCCTCCCGCCTCTCGACGTATTTCTGGGCGACCTTGCGCGCGATCTTCCGGACCCGCAGCACGTAGGACGCGCGCTCGGTGACGCTGATCGCGCCGCGCGCATCAAGCACGTTGAAGACGTGCGAGCACTTGAGTACGAAATCATAAGCGGGCATCACCAACCCGAGATCCGCTAGGCGGTTGGCTTCGCGCTCGAAGAGCTGAAAGAGTTCAAAATGAGCGGCCACGTCGGCCTGCTCGAAGTTGTACTTGGAGAAGTCCACCTCCGCCATACCGCAAATATCCCTCCAAGTGAAACGGTCATTCCATCGGATCACGTTGATGTCATCCACTTCCTGAATGCACATCGCAATGCGCTCCAGGCCATAGGTGATCTCGCACGTGATGGGCTCCAGCTCGATGCCTCCGGCCTGTTGGAAGTAGGTGAACTGGGTTATCTCCATCCCATCCAGCCAGACCTGCCAGCCGAGACCGGCGGCACCCAGGGTCGGCGATTCCCAGTCGTCCTCGGCAAAACGTATGTCGTGCTCCAGCGGATCTATACCGATTCCGACCAGACTCGCAAGGTAGATATCCTGGATATCGGCGGGTGAGGGCTTCACCACCACTTGGTACTGCAAGAACTGCTGGACCCTCATCGGATTCTCGCCATAACGGCCATCGCGAGGGCGCCGCGAGGGCTCGACGTGGGCGGCGCCCCAAGGTTCTGGTCCGAGCGCACGCAGGAAGCTCGCGGGGTTAAACGTACCCGCGCCGACCTCGGTGTTGTAGGGCTGCTGTATGGTGCAGCCGTGACTCGCCCAGAAGCGCTCGAGCGCCATGATCAGATCCTGAAGGGAAAGTCCCGGCGCGCTGTCTCGCCGATCAGGCATTGCCCGCATCCCTTATCCTTTCCAAGAAATCAAGCGACTTGACGCCCGGCCGTTCGCCAAGCTGGACCCTGACGAAGGAGTTCAAAATGTCTGCGACCTCCCGCGTCACTCCGTCGGCCGGATACGCCCGTCTCAGCTTGTCCAGCGGCTCGCTCTCGCAGAGCCTCATGACCGCGAGCGCACCTTCGCTCATGGCCACGGCGTGCAGGTCCTTGTCCTTGCACATCGGGCAGAGGATGCCGCCCGACAGCAGGCCGAACCAGACGCGGTCATCGACCGCCCTCGAGCACCGCACGCATTTGGCCAGCTCAGGGCCGTATCCTATGAGATGTAGCATCTTCAGCTGGTAGGAAGAAAGGACTATTTCGAGCTCCGGGCGCTCCGCGGCGGCGAACTCGCCCAGGACGGAGACCAGCAGGGCGAAGAGCGGCTTGTTCGGTTCCTCTTGCGGAACCAGCCTCTCCACAACCTCGCCGGCTACGCTGGCGTAAGCGAGCTTGACGAAGTCCTTCTTGATGTTGTCGAAGGAATTGACGATATCGCTGTGGCTCAGGGTATGGAGCTCACGGTTCTCCTTCCGGTAGAACATTATGGACGAGTGCGTAAAGAGCTCCAGGCTGGAGCCAAATTTGCTCTTGGGCTTCAAACTCCCCTTGGCGATAGTTGATATCTTGCCGTAGTTCTGGGAGAAGAGCACCACGATCTTGCTGGACTCCCGTATCTTCCGGGATCGCAGGACCACTGCCTGTGTTCGGTGGACGCTCATCCCTGGTCCTTTGCCTCGCCCGCCGCTCCGGCGCGGCCCGTGCGGATCGACTCGGGAACGACGGAGCCACCCGATATTACCAGCTTGAGGCCTTCTTCAACAGTCAAGTTGAGCGGGATCAGGTCGCTTGCGGGCACCACAAGCATGTAGCCGCTGGTCGGATTTGGCGTGTGGGGCAGGAAGACGTTCACGGCCTTCTTGCCAATCTTCTTGTCGAACTCCCCCACATCCTCTGACGTGACAAAGCACACCGAGTATAGACCGGCCCTTGGGAACTCCACCAGGGCAACACGCCGGAGAACGGTGGACTGGTCACTCAAGAAAGCATCGCTGATCTGCCGGATCGCCACGTGAATCCTGTTGAAGAGCGGTATCGCCTCAAGGACCCTTTGCCCGCTCTTTATCATCTTGCGGCCTATCAGGTTGCTGGCGAGCACCCCCGCCACCAGCACGATCACGACGACAGCCGCCAGCCCGATGCCGGGGACCCTGACCCCGGCTCTCTTTCGGATGAAGGTGCCAAGGATGGCATCCAACTTGACGAAGAGGAACCATAGGACGTAAACGGTCAAGGCCGTGGGCAGAACCACGGCAATGCCGGCCAGCAAGTATTGTCTCAGTCTCCGCATATCCAGTCCACTCAGTACGGCTCGCCCCGTGACCTGACCCTTGGTCACCTCTCGCCGAGCGCCCAATAGTCTATCACAGCTTCGGCCTCGTACACTCCCCACTGGATTCTGTCTCGTCCTCGAGCGTGGCCCTGGCCAGGAGATCGTCTGCCTGCGTGCCGGCAGCAAAAAGCCCCTGGGTCAGCAGCAACACTATCTTCCGAAACGGGTAGAGCGGCACAAACAGCACGAAGACCGGCTGCGCTAGATTGAGGGCGGCGGCCTCCGGATTGTGCGCAACATAGATCTTCGGCAGGAGCCTCGCCATGATCGTCATCAGGACGGCCAAGATCACCAAGAAGACAACCGACGCGATCGTCCGGTCGGGCTCGCTGGGGAAGCTCCGGGCTGCGATCCTCAGCGCGAAGAGCACTGAGAAGGCATTGGAAATCGCCGTTCCGACAAACAGGTTGACCATCAGGTCACGAGGTCTGCTAAGCAAGCGGACCAACGTTCTCCGCCGCTTGTCGTCCGTTGCCAGAGTGTCCCCACGCCTAACCGGAAGGAAGGCGAACTCCCCCGCCGAAAACAGCGCGGAGATACAAAGGAAACCGAAGAGAGTAAGGCTGTCCGCAAAGGTAACCAAGTCCAGAGCGGTTCCTCCCCTATCTCGGCGCCCGCGCCCTGGGCAGCCGGGCCGTGAGCCGCTTCACGACTATCTCCTGAGCACGTTCCATCCTGCGCTTCGCCTGAGCGCCCTGGTCACTATAACCCACCAAGTGCAGAACGCCGTGGACTACCAGCCGCAAGATCTCCTCGCTTTCATTCACCCTGAAAGCTCGGCTGTTCACCCGCGCCCGATCGATTGATATGTAGATGTCCCCGACCACATCGTACGGGAGTCCTGCCTCTGACACGTCGAAGGCTATCACGTCCGTCGGCCCCTTGCGCCCGAGCGCCTGCCGATTCAGGTGGGCAATCCTGCGGTCCGTGACGAAGGTGACGCTCAGAGCATAGCTCTCGACCGTGTGGCTCCGGAAGAGCATCCGCGAGGCAGCTTCCAAGCGCCCCTTGAGATGTCTCCAGCGAGGCGGAAGCCCCTGAATATCAACAGTGGAAACCAGGCGAGATGGCTCTTTCATGGCGTCCTGGGAGCGGGCTAGCGGCCGCCCCTGCGATCAGGCCGCCTGCCTGCGGACTCAAACCTGTCGAATGCCTTGATTATCTCCTGAACCAGTCGGTGCCTCACCACATCCTTCTCAGTCAAGTAGATGAACCTGATGCCGTCGATCGCCCGGAGGATGGACTGGATCTGCACCAGGCCAGAATCTTCCTTGTGCGACAGGTCTATCTGGGTGATGTCTCCAGTGATCACCACCTTGGAATTGAAGCCCAGTCGCGTCAGGAACATCTTCATCTGATCGAGCGTGGTGTTCTGGGCCTCGTCCAGGATCACGAAGGAGTTATTGAGCGTGCGGCCCCGCATGTAGGCCAAGGGGGCGACCTCTATGACCCCCATCTCGAGGAACTTCCGGATCTTCTCGGCCGGCACCATCTCATAGAGGGCATCGTAGAGCGGCCTCAAGTAGGGCCCGACCTTTTCCTCGTAGGCTCCGGGCAAGAACCCAAGACTCTCGCCGGCCTCCACTGCAGGCCTCACCAGGAGTATCCTATCGACGTCCCGGCGCCTCAGGCAGGTCGCCGCATGGGCCATCGCAAGATAGGTCTTGCCGGTGCCCGCCGGCCCGATAGAAAAGACAATGTCATAAGCGTGCATCGCCTGAACGTATTCCTGCTGGCCGACGGTCTTGGCCCGGATCAGCTTTTTCAAGTCCGGATACTCGGCCCGGCCCTCATGAAGGCTGTTGAGCTTCTCCCCATTGTTCTCGCGGACCATCGACATCGTGTAGCTCACATCGCCCTCGCAGAGCGGAATTCCCTTGCGCACGCTTGAGAGCAGATCGTCGAGGACCTTGAGGACCGCTTCAACTTCGCGTTCGCTGCCCTCGATGGTCAACGTCTCGCCCCTGGCCACCAGCTTCACTTCGAACTTCTCTCTCAGCATCCTCAAGTGCAGATCGTTCTTGCCGAAGAGCTCCACTTGATCAACGCCGCAGAGATTGACTTGCTTGCTGACTGTGTCTGCCAAGCCCTATCCCTCTGGAAAAAGAGCCCCTGGCCTCTTTTGGCAAAGAAGCCAAGAGCTCAGTTCATGCCTCTCAGTGATAAGTAGTCCTAAGACCGTCCCCCGTCACCTATCTCGGAATCGTGAGTTCCCAACCCGGCCTGATTACGTTCGGATCCTTGATCTTGTCCTTGTTGGCCTCGTAGATCCGGGTCCACTGACGCCAATCGTTGTAGATCTCCCAGTAGCCGGATATCTTGGAAAGCCACTCGCCACCTACAACGGTGTGGGTTCCCGGGAGACCTCGCGGTATCGCCAGCACCCAGCCTGTAATGATCAGGTTGGGATCCTGGATCTTGTCCCGGTTGGCCCGGTAGATCCTAGGCCACTTCTTCGGATCGCTATAGATCTCGGTGTAACCCGATATCTTGGACAGGCACTCGCCGCTCTTCACCGTCCACTGCGTGGGCAGCCCCTCCAGGTCCTTGATCTGCCCGTCAAGCTGGGAGACCTGCGCCTTGAGCGGGTCCAGATCCCCATCGACCTTCTTTATCTGGGCTTTGAGGTCTTCAACCTGGCCCTTGGTCTTGTCCAGCTCAGACTGATCGGACGCGAGCAGCTGCTTCTGCCTATCTGCTTCCTTGGCAAGAGCATCGCAGTAAGCAATCCGGTCGGCCTTCTTGAGCTTCTGATACTCTTCTTCAGTATAGAACTGACCCTTGGAAACATCAACCGCAAGGGCGCTCGCAACGTAGATCGAGACGATAGCGAGCGACATTGCGGCAAGCACGAGGATACCTATAGATTTCTTCACCGGAACCAACTCCTTTCGAAATCCAAGGCACTTACTTGCCAAAGTCATCGCCCACTACCTTTTTTGAGATTATCAAGCTGGCGCTGCAACTCGTCGGGCTTGCCCTTGAGGTTCGCGAGCTCGGCCTGCTTGTCCGCCAGTTCCTTCTGGAGGGCCGCCTGTTCGGTCTTGGCCTGCGAGAGCGACTGCTCGACTGAAGCAGTCTGGTCCTGCGCCTGCTTCACAACTGAAGGCGCAACCGGGCAGGGCGGTTTGGGTCCACACCCAACGAGGAGCAAGGCTGCGAACACCCCAACCACCACGAGAACGGCGATACAACGCCTGGTAGACATCATCTACCACCCCCTTCTGGGCTTTCACCGAACTTAGACGCTTATAAGAGCCGTGATTTGGCGTACCAAGTGGCTATTTTCTACCAGATGCAAGTTAGCAGACGCCTGGCGGCAATGTCAAGATAATTCCCGCTGCGGCAGGGCGTCAGGCCGCCGGCCCACCAAGATCCAGCCTGATATGAAGATCCTTGAGATCGGCCGCATCGATGGCGCTCGGGCAATCGTCCATCAGCGAGGCCCCGCTTGTGGTCTTAGGAAAGGCTATCACATCTCGGATGTTGTTCCGGCCGGCTAAGAGCATGACGATCCGGTCGATACCCAGGGCGATCCCCCCGTGCGGCGGGGCACCGTACTCGAAGGCCTCGAGCAGGAAACCGAACCTGCGCTTGGCCTCCTCCGCGTCCAATCCGATAATCTTCATCACCTTCTCCTGCAACGGGCGGACGTGGTTCCTGATGCTCCCCGAACCCAGCTCCATGCCGTTCAGCACCAGATCATAGACCCGGCCTCGAACCGTGTAGGGACTGGAATCCAGCATCGGGGCATCTTCATCGAGCGGCATGCTGAACATGTGGTGCGCCGGAGCCCACCGGTTCTCCTCGTCGTTCCACTCAAACATCGGAAACTCGGTGATCCATAGGAACTTGAGGACACCCTTGGGGACGAGGCCGGCGATCGAGGCCAGCTCGCACCTGACCTGGCCCAGAGCCTTGAGCGACTTGGAGCGCTCGCCCGCCACTATCAGCACCAATCCCTCCTCGGCGAGACCCAAGACCTGTTTGAGCCGCTCGAGCGCCGGCACGTCGAAGAACCGCAGGATGCCCGTCGCGCCGCCGGCCGAGGCCCCTTGAGCCCCGCCTGCCTTCTGCGGCAGCCTCCCCCACGCGAGTCCTGCGGCCCCAGCCTTCTTGGCCACGCCTTCCAAGGCCTCAATATGCTTGCGCGATATGGAGCCGCTCGGACTCAAGCCTATCGCGAACGCGCCGCCGGCCTCGGCTCCGGTCTTGAGCATGTCGGAGCTCGTGGCCGCCACGATTTCAGTGATGTCCGCGATCTCAAGCCCGAATCTCACGTCGGGCTTGTCAGTCCCATAGCGGCTTGCCGCCTCGGCATGGGTGATCCTCGGAAATGGCACCTGGAGCTTGATTCCAGCCACCTTCTCAAAGAGATGCTGCATCGTGCCTTCCACCAGCGAGAAAACCGCTTCTTCATCGGCGAAGCTCATTTCGAGATCGATCTGGCTGAACTCGGGTTGACGGTCAGCTCTCAGGTCCTCATCTCTCAAGCACTTCGCCATCTGGTAGTAACGGTCGAAGCCGGCGATCATCAAGATCTGCTTATAGAGCTGCGGCGACTGCGGCAGCGCATAAAACTTGCCTGGGTTGAGCCTGGAGGGCACCAGGAAGTCCCGTGCGCCCTCAGGGGTGCGCTTGACCAGGAGCGGGGTGTCGATTTCGAGGAAGCCCTGAGAGTCCAGGTACTCGCGGACCGCTGTGACGCACCGCGTGCGCAGCACTATACTGGACTTCATATTGATGCATCTGAGATCGAGATAGCGATACTTGAGGCGAAGGTCCTCGTTGGCATCGGCTTCCAGGTCAATCACAAAGGGCGGAGTCGCCGCTTCATTGAGGATCCTCAAGGACGTGGCGCGCACTTCGATCTGGCCAGTGGCCATGTCCTTGTTGACCATGTCGGCCGGCCTCGCTTCCACGGTGCCGACAACCGCCGCGACATATTCCTGCTTCAAGCCGCGGGCCTTGTCCATTAGAGCAGCGTCGTCGGGCTTGAAGACCACCTGGGTCAAGCCATAGCGGTCCCTGAGGTCCACGAAGATCACGCCGCCATGGTCGCGCCTCCGGTGGACCCAGCCCATCAATGTAACTTCGCGACCCACACTTGATTGGTCCAGCTCGCCGCACGTGTGGGTGCGCCTGAGCCCCCTCATGGTCTCACTCACTGCTCTTACCTCCCAGCCTGTTGTCGAGCCAGGCGATCACATCCTGCCGTCTGAGCTCAATCTGGTCCCCTGAAGCCATGTCTTTGATTCGCACCACTCCCCGAGCGAGCTCGTCATCGCCGATTATGGCCGTCAGGCGCGCCCCGAGCTTGGCAGCAGTCGCAAGCTGGCGATCCAGCTTGCGTTGATCGAATTCCAACCAAACACGCCATCGCTTTCTCGCTTCGCTGGCCAGGGTGAAGGCCTCGATGAAAGCCTGCTCCCCCAGCGATGCGAATACGATGTCGGCGGCCTCGCTCGCTCCCCTCGCGCTTCCCTCGGCTTCGACTGCCAAAAGCACTCGCTCCAACCCCGAGGAGAAGCCGACCGCAGGCGTCGCCGGGCCTCCGAACTCCTCGACAAGATGATCGTATCTGCCGCCACCGCCAAGGGAGTTCTCAATGCCGACCGCTTCGTGATAGACCTCAAAGACCGTCCGGGTGTAATAGTCGAGGCCGCGCACCAGCTTGGGATCGACTCGGAAGCTGAGCCCCGCAGCTTGGAGGCATGCCTTGACGCGGTCGAAATGCTCCACGCACTCAGCGCAGAGGATAGTCGAGACGTCAGGAGCGCGGGCGATCACTACCTTGCAGGCTGCTACCTTGCAGTCGAGCACGCGCAAGGGGTTCTTGGCATAGCGCTCCTTGCAGTCAGCGCACAGGGCCTCCAGCTTGTCCGAAAGGAAATCCTTCAGGATCTCCGAATACTTGATGCGGCACGACCGGCAACCCAGCGTGTTGATTCTCATGCCGAGCTTGGTGAGTCCGAGCTCGCGGAGGAAGGCCCAGAAGACCCCTATTACCTCGGCGTCGGCCCCCGGGCTCGGGCTGCCGATTATCTCGACCCCGGCCTGGTGGAATTGGCGGTATCGGCCAGCTCCGGGCCTATCATAGCGGAACATGGGGCCCATGTAGAAGAACTTGGAGACGCCGGCACGTCGGCCCAGGTTGTGCTCGAGGAACGCCCTTATCACTGATGGCGTCGCCTCGGGCCTCAAGCTCAGCCGGCGGCCCTTCTTGTCCAGGAAGGTGTACATCTCCTTCTGGACCACGTCGGTGGCGAAGCCGGTTCCTCGCTCGAAGAGCTCAGTTGCCTCGAAGACCGGTAGCCTGATCTCTTCATAGCCATACCGTCCCGAGACACCGGCGAAGGTATCCTCAATCCATCTCCAAGTCCGGGCTTCTTCCGGGAGGATGTCATGCGTGCCCCGCATCGCCCTGAACTTCTCAGCCATCTGGGCCGTCCCTTTCGAAGAGTTAAGGCAGCGCCCGGCGAAGCAGCCATCGCGACCAAACCAGGAACCCGGTCACGCTTCCCGTGGCATCAGCCATGAAATCCCAGAACTCCATGCTTCGGCCTGGGATGAACCGCTGGTGAAGCTCGTCGAGACCCCCAAACAAGATCGCTGCGGCAAGCAGCCAGCCACCTCGCGGCGCTCGTTGCTTCGCCCGGCTCAGGCCCAAGGCCCACAACCCTATAAGTCCACCGAGTATCGAGTATTCTATGAAATGCGCCACTTTATCGCAACCTGGAAAGAGGCCGGCGCCGAAGTCGGGATCGGGTATGGAGGAGACTATCAGGATGGCTGCCGCCCACAAAGCTGCGGGCAGCCACTCCCGCCCACGGACGCGCCGAGCCATGCGCGCTATCAAGTTCTGCATGGAGCCCGTCCCTATCCGTAGGCGTGGAGCCCGCCGAAGACCAGCGTGCTGAAGATGGTGAAGAGCGTCAGCAAGAAGCCTGCAATTGAGAGGCCAGCTGCCGCCGGCCCGCGCAGGCCTCGCACCTGCCGCGCATGAAGATAGGCTGCGTAAACCAGCCAGACCACCAGGGAGAGCACCTCCTTGGGATCCCAGGACCAGTAGGCACCCCAAGCCCGCTTGGCCCAAATCGCGCCCGCTGCGAGGGCCCCTGCCGTGAAAAGGGGAAACCCGATCGTGATCGCGCGGTAGGCGAGATCCTCCAGGCTGGCCAGAGAGTCAGGGGTGCCCCCGGCAGCCCGTCGCCCAAGATAGATAAGGCTCGCCACGAAACCGACCGCGAAGAAGGTCTCGCCCAGGGCGGCCAGTGAGACGTGGATATAAAGCCAGTAGCTCCTGAGGGCAGGCATCTTGCCGCCGCCCGGGCCGGTGTAGTAGAAGAAGGACGCGCCTATCATCACGAAGACTATCACCAAGAGAACTATGGCGCCGACGCGGGGCAGACGCCTTCTGAAGAAGACCAGATAAGCCAGCACGATCGCCCAGCTCATGAACAGGGTGTATTCGAAGAGATCGGTGAAGGGCATGTCTTTGGCGTAGGCCACGCGGGTGACGAGCGCGGCCGTGTGGACGACGAAGCCCGCAGCCGTGAGCGCCAGCGCGAGCCGTCTCACCAGCGGCTTTTGGAAAGTGGCGTCCAGGCCCAAGCAGGCGATCGCGATGATATAAAGACCGCCCGATGCCAGCGCAAGATAGAGATCAGGCCAGTTCATCAAGAGTTCTCCTTATGGCCTCGAATTCGCTCGCCATGCCCTCGCGGTTTCGGCTTGCGCGCCCGCCCAGGACCACCTCCGACTTGCCACTGGCCGAAGGCCTCACCAGCAACCAGATGGTCCGATGGGACAGGTAGAGGGAAACGAAGGCGCCTGCCGTGAGCAGCACCAGCCCGGCAATGACCAGCGCCTGGCCGGGCTCCTTGATTACTTCGAGTGTCACTACGACCGAAGGCACAGCGTGCATCAGGACGAAACCATAGGCTCCCCCGTGCGGCACTTGTGAGCCCTGGCGGAGGGGCTGAGACTCCACGCGGCCGTCGTCGAAGGTAACCTCGACATGAGGAACGACCCCGTTGACGGCCTGCACCTTGGCAGCCAGCTCCTCAACGTAGGCCTGCTCTGCGACTGGAATATAGAGGTGCGGCACGATGGGCTCGCCGCTCGAATCCAGCACCGCGGCCATGAAGCCCGCCGGCTCCGTGGGGTCCTCCTCGTAGGACACCAAGTAGATCTCGCGGCGCGCCAGCTTGAGCGGATGATTGGGCCGCACGGTGGATTGCGCGAGCAGTCCTTCACGGCCACGCACCGCAATATCACACAGGAAGTCCGAGACGTTGCCCCGGTCGTCAACCTCCACGTCGAAGTCGTCAACCGTAACTCTCAGGGTATCGCCAACGGCTCGGGCGACCTCAAAGGTGCCGCCGACCCTGGTGGTCTGGTAAATCCGAGAGCCGAGGTGAGCGACCGAGATGCCGCCAGCCAAGAGGAAGATGAAACTCAAGTGCAACATCACGCTGCCGAAGCGGGCCACGCCCAGCTTGGAGGCCACCACCAATGCCTTCTCGCCCTCGGTGCGGGAGCGGATCCCATAGAGATGCTTCCGCAGGATATCTATGGCATGCAGGCGGGCTTCATCTGGCTCAAGATCAAGCACGAGCGCCGCCGACGGGGTCATTCTAAGAATCGCGTCGGAGTCCGCCATGAACCGCCTGGGCCGCGCGGCGCGTAACCTGGCCGGCAAGCCCTTAAGGGAGCATGCGAACACCATGATGCAAAGCAGTACCAGCAGAGTGATGTAGTATGCGGTGTGGAAGACATCTGCCAGCCGGAGGCGCCAGACCAAGGTGCCGAAGAACATTCCGTAGGCCCTGGAATAGGCTTCGGCCGCCTGCCCCTGAGGCACCGTCGCCCCGACCAATGAGAGCACCGCGATGAGCGCCATCAGCCCGATCGCGATCCGCGCAGAAGTCAGAAGCCGCAGCACTGCCTTGATGGCGTTCATGAACTTGTACCTCGGCCGATCCAACCGGCCAACCTGCGTCTTTCGAGGTCCATGGTCACTTCACGGAGCTCTTGAACATCGCCGCTGACCGGTCATAGGTAGCTTCGGCTTCTTTGGGAAACACGCACCCGGGGAGGCCTCCCGACCGGCGATGATAGGCGATGCACTCGCAGCACCTGCCCTTCCTCGAGCAAGGCTCGTAAGTGCAGGTGCATGCAGCAAGGTTCTCCTCTTGCTTAGGGCACTTGGCCATCAGCGTCTCCTCCATCTGGCGACCTGTTAAGCTCTCAATCTATCGATCTGTCCTTCTCGCTTGCGGTGCGAGCTTGCTACCGCGCCCGGCCGAGGCCACGGCCCGGGCGAGCAATGCCTAAGTGCTTGGCTCGTTCCCGACACTCGCAAGCACTGCCATCACATCTTCGGCGGAGTCGGCAGCCTTGAGCCTGCTGATCGCATCGCCATTCCGCCCGATAAGCGCGACTGCCGAGAGCGCCTTGAGATACTTGGTCGATTCGTGCGGAGGAGCAACGATCAGAAAGACCAGGTGGCAAGGCTGAGCGT
>DATKKY010000210.1:0-4051 GCA_035542695.1 bacterium
TGCATTGCCATGCCAGTTCTTGGCCGTCTTCCAAGGCTCCAGTTGGTATGGGACGGCCTTGGACGGACCTGTTTGGCACTTCGACGGCCAGATGCCGTCGGAAAGGCCGCCGGCGCCGAGGGTCACTGTGGGCACGGACCCCGTTCGTGGAAGGGCAAGTCGACGTACCGGAACGACGGTACCGTTCCGCTTGGCCGTCAGGGCTGTTGTCGAACCGGTCCAGAATGTCCCGCCGTCCTTCTGCTAGTCGGGGCAGCAGCGACAATAACCACGCGTGTAGTCCCGTTTCTGAAGGGTCCGGCCGATTCCTGCCTGTAGGCCTCTCAGCAAGCGAAGCATCTGTGTCGCGACCGCGACGGCCTTCTTAGTCTCCCCATCGCGTCTGTAGCGACGCACCAGGTCCAGTTCGAGAGTCTGCAGACGGTCGATGTCTCCGACGCCCGTCGCGTTTGGAGACCGACTTCCGTCGGCGAACATGCCCCGACGATATGAGGGTAAGTCTCCCCGGATGGAGTAGGCGACGCAGGCACGGGCTACTGTCTCGAGGAAGTCCTCCTCCGTCTCTGACGGAGTATGTTCTGCAATTCGCCTGGCCAGGCGCGTGATCGCTCGCTCAAGTTCCGCTCTATGAGCGACCAGCCGGCCGTAGAGGTCATCGAGCTCGGGACAGTGGCTGAGCAACCCTTGAAAAAGGGCACTTCCCTCAGCGCTGCTGACGGCCACACAGTCTTTGCGGGACAATACTGCGTCCAGTTGGTCCTTCCACTCGGTCAGCAGTTGCGCCAGCTCTTGCAGATGGTCCAGTCTGGCCTCACTTGGTTTTGCGCGCTCCTCGAGTTCCTCAAGCGTCGCTTTGGTGTTCTGCCGGCCTCGCCACGGCTCAAGAGCCCGCACCAGGTCGGCTTCGGCGGCCAGCTCGGGCATCTCGAATTCAGCAGCCTTCACATATCGGTCCAGAATCGATGTGGCTACGCCAGGCGGCATCTTCTTGATCATGATGTCACTCTTGATTTGGAGAAACCGCTCACATACGTCGTGCCAGCCACTCCGGTGACACCGCCACCATTCGCGGAGGAAGTCCGAGGTATCTCGGCGAGGAATGCCCAACGTTTCGAGGTCGGTCACCGTAACGCCTTCCGGCGACGCGGAGCAAATGTCCAGGTCCGGCGTGCTTGAGGCCATCGGCCCCGACACTGGTTCAACCCGCGGGGCCACGGTGGCCTCCTTCGAGTCCGCTTCCTGCCCGAGTTGGCCGGCGGCGACCCAAGAGCGTATCGTCGTCGCCGTAGGAACTGAGACCTTCAGCTCGTCCCAATCGGCCTGGCCGAACGGTATCGATGCCTCCGCAGCCATCTTCAGCACGGCTTCGGGGATCTTGTCCGGCGACTTGGCGACCAGGCTGGACAGAAGGGCGGCCGCGCTATTCGGAGGGCGGCCGTTACGGCAAAGGTAGACCGCCAGTCGCTTGACGTTGTCCGAGTACGCCATGATCGATGTCTTCCTCAACCACGGATCGCTCGTTTCCTTGCAGATCTTCGCAGAACTGTTCGGGATCTCGCCGAATCTCCCATGGTTTGACGTGTCTTCTTTCTGGCTCCTGGGCGTATTGTAGCGGCAGAGCAGGCGCGAAACAAGATGCCAGTGACGATCGCCCTGCTGCAAACGCGTGGGGCTCTTCCAGGAGCCAATGACGATGAGCGGCGGTAGAGAGCAGCGACAGGCCAAGGCCGACAGCGCGGGCGGCTCGGGGACCAAGCCCGACCGGTATTCGCCGGTGGTCACGCTCACCATAAAGGCCGGACGGGTCACGCCGGAGCAGCGGCAGGCATGGAGGAGGCTGTGGGCGAGGCTCATCGCAGAAGCGAAGCAACGCGAAGGCGAACAATGAACGTCACGTGCCCTAAATGCGGCCACATTATTGAGATAAGACATCTGGGCCGCCCCCCCTCAACCTACCCCTCACTATTGTTTGTGACGCTCTTCAGAGGGCAAAGAACGTCAGGGCGGCAGCCATGGAATTGCATTGCAGCTCGGCGTACATCTACAAGGTACTGAAGGCCAAGGACTCTTCGTAGAGACCGTGTTGGAGAAGGCCGAGTCATGCGCCCACGGATCCCAATGAGTCGACTGATGGGGAGTCCCGTCGGGTGGCGCGAACTGCACGGTCGATTAGACGATGGAAGTGGTTGGCAGGCGGCGACCGCCTTCCGGCCGGGCGTCTTCTGGTCGATGTGACGGGCTTGACAATCGCCTCTCGTTATGTGAATTACATAACGGTATTCCGTTTTCCAGTACTGCTGTTGAGAGGTGAAGACACAATGAAGACCGCCGCCGTCTACTGCCGGGTATCGACGGATGCCCAAGAAATCGAGGGTACCAGCCTGCAAACACAGCTGGAGGCGTGCCTGCGGCACTGTCACGACAAGGGCTATGAAGTGGCCTATCGCTTCAGTGAGTCTTGCACCGGGCTCTCCCTTGAACGGCCCGAACTGGACAAGCTACGCGACCTCGTGCGCGCCGAGGTAGTCAACGTCGTGGTCATCTACGCTTATGATCGACTCACCCGTGATCCGGCACACGGTGTTATTCTCACCGAAGAGCTTGACAAACACGGCGTCAAGCTGGAAGGAGTTACCGAGGACCTGGACAACTCGGACCTGGGCAAGCTGATCGCCTACATTAAGGGATACGCCAGTAAGCTCGAAGCCCAGAAGATACGTGAACGTACCATGCGCGGGCGGCGAGCACGAGCTGCTGCTGGGCGAATTTCAGCGGGGAGCGGGATGAGGATGTACGGCTACGACTATGTGCCAGTTTCGCAGGAGAACGGCGGGCGACGCGCCATCAACGACACCGAAGCCAGGTGGGTACGCCAAATGTACGGCTGGCTTGTCAATGATGGGCTGTCCACGAACGCCATTACCCTGAGGCTAAGGGACTTTGGAGTGTTGTCAAAGACAGGAAAGGTGATGAGCCGGTCGAGTGTTCAGTCCATACTGACGAACCCCGCCTACACCGGGCGTATGGTCTACTCGGGCATCGAGATACCGGGAGCGACTCCGGCCATCCTAAGCCGAGAACTGTTCGACGCGGCCCAGAAGCAACTCAAGGTCAACGCAGTCCGGTCATCACGCCATGTCAAGCACCAGTATCTACTGCGCGGGCACATCCGTTGCCGCCGGTGTGGTCGAACCTACGACGGCAGCGTGGTCAACAATGGCGGACGGCGCTATCGGTGCCTGGGCCGGCGGACGCTGTGGACGGGTGCTCCAGAGCGCTGCCACAACAAGGGCTGGAGTGCTGACTTACTCGAAAGCCTTGTGTGGTCAGAGCTTGAGCGCTATCTGGGCGACCGCAACCTGATCATCGGACAGCTGGAAGCATACCGCAACGATGCCAGCCAGGTAGGTATTCTCGATGGTCAGCTTGCAGACATTGAACTCCACCTGAAAACTGTGGATCGGGAACAACGTCAGCTCCTGCAATGGGCGCTCAAAGGCTTTCCCGAGGACCAGGTAGAAACCGAGAACAAACGGCTGAACAAGGCAAGGGAGACTCTCGTGGCACAGAAAACGGAGACCGAGGCTCAGCTTAGGGTGAGCCGGGAGGCTGTCTTGAGTGTGCCCAAGCTGGAGGCAGTCGTTGAACACCTGCGAAAAGGAATCGCCAATCTGGACTTCGAAGGCAGGCGCCAAGTCCTGGATGCGCTGAGCGTTACCGTCTGGCTAGACGGTAGCAGCATTGGGGTGACTGGCACGATAGACGTGGAAAATGATAGTATTGTGCACACGCTTTCTTGGGTAAGAAGTCCCCTCTCCTGGCTAGTAGAGGGGCAGGGGTGAGGTCGTTCGACGAGAAAGATCCTTCGTCATTGGCAGTCTACGGCCAGTGGCTATGACGGTCCTCCCGCCGCCGGCGGCTCGTTAAGGACGAGCCAGTAAAGCCCCAGCTGCTTGACGGCATCGGCGAACTGGTTGAAGTCCACCGGTTTGCGAACGTAGCTGTTGCAGGCCAGCTCGTAGCAGGCGGCGAGGTCGCTCGGCTCCTTGGA
>DATKKY010000211.1:0-5513 GCA_035542695.1 bacterium
CGGAGTTCCAGTCCCCAAAGAACCCCATGTTGGAACTGTGGAGCAGCAGCTTGTTGACATTGTGGTATATGCCCCTGAACTTGACGATCCCTTTATCAGGGCCCGCGCCGCCTGTCCCCGACCCACCGGAGAAGTAACCCGACGCCGTCGAGAACAGCACAAGGGCAGCAGCCACCCACAGCAAGATAACCACCGCACGCCCGTTTCGGCTCAGCCATCCCTTCGCAGTCATCTGTGTCCTCCGTAACTTGTTCTACCAATCAAACGAAACGCCAACCTGGAAGCTCCTCGGCGGTGAGTAAACCCTGGGGTCATTCAACGGGACATAGATCACGTCCGGGAGACCAAGAAGTTCGCCCTGATCATAAGCGCCGCCGACCCGATGCTGGGTCGTGTAGTACGCAATGTAGTTGCCGTTTCCACCGGGCCAGTTGCCAGGATTCAAGGTTGCCAAGTTCCTGCGATTAAGAATATTGTTGCCCTCCAGGAACAGCGAAATCTCCTGGCCGGCGATCTTGTACTTCTTGTCAGCCTTCACGTCCACTGTGGTCCGCGCAGGCAGACGCTTGGAGTTGATCAGGGATGCCTTCTGGAATCTCTCCCTGGGCTGAACCGGGGTATAGGGCGCTCCGGAAGAGTAGCTCCAGTCAACGTTGCATCCCCACAGGCCGGGCTCGCTGAAATACAGATTGGCGGAGATAACGTGGTTCCGGTCCCAATCCAGCGGCAGCTCCGTGATTGGTGCTCTGTCCAGGCCCTGGGAGGCTACTGTCTGGCCCTGCAGCTCGCTGGAACTGGAGCCAGTCGCCTGCGAGAAGGTGTAAGTGACGCCCCCCGAGAAACGATGGCTGAAACGCTTGGAGAGCTTCAGCTCGATACCTCTGACTGAACCGTAGTCAAGGTTGGTGTAGATCACCGGATCACCGGTCGCTGAAACCACCCTTCTCCAATAAGAGCTGTCGGCCGCCTGAACCAGCTGGGTGCCGGTCAGCCCGAAGATGTCCTTGTAAAACATGGCAACATCGCCGACCACGGTGTTGGAGAACTGATGCTGGACGCCGACTTCATACATGATCGTGGTCTCGGCATCGATCGTAGGATTGCCGTAAGGCCCTCCCGAGTTCTCCACACCACCGATCGCCTGAAGCAGAACCTCAAGCCTCGGCACCATGTAGAACCGGCCGTAGTTGAAGTAGAGCGCGTCCCGCTCCGAGATGGGATAGGACACACCAAACCTGGGGCTCAACTGCCACTTGGTCCGGTTGAGAAAGACGTTGTCCTTGGTCGAGGCCCCAATCTCGGAAAGGAACTTGTTGTAAGCCGCGATCGCGTCCTGGCCGGGATCAAACATGTCCAGCCTGAGTCCCACGCTCAGGTTCATACCTTCGAACTTGATTCTGTCCTGGCCAAATGCCGACATGCCCCAGGTATGGAAGGTATAGATGTCATGGAGCTGACCCAACGGATAGAGCAGCGACGGATAGGTCAAGTCCTTCATGTGCAGGTTGTACAAATTGCTCTCAGCTCCGAACTTGACCTGGTGGGTCGCCGTCTTCTGCAATACCATGTCGCCTTTGGCAGTCCACATGGTAGTGTTGTAACGCTGCCAGTGAGGATAATCACCCGACACCACGTAGTACTTGTTGGCCGGGTCGAGATCGTTGTTCGCAACGTAAGGATCATACTGGTAAGGCTGCTTGCCCAGCACGTCCTCGGTGTGAAGCGTGGTGTACCTGCCGAGCCTCAGCGTGTAAAATGCCGAGGAACTTAGCGTGTGGTTCCACACCATCTTTATCTGCCGGCTGCTATTGCTTATGTCCGGCGTGTGAGCCGGCGCAATATAGAGCGTATAGGTCGAGTCAAGTGGTTCGAACCACCACTGCTTGTTTTCCCGTGACCAGTAGCCCACGCGGCTCATGCCGTGGTGATAGAAGTCGTACTTGTCGCCTGAGGTCAAGAGCTCAGTTGAGATCTTCTTCATCTCGGAGAACTTGTAGGTAATCTTGGTCTGGCCCGAGTACTGGTCGTTCTGCCGGGCCCTGAACTTGATGCCCCATATCTTCTTCGCCTGCCGCGGCTCAAGGGTCTTGAGATAGGTGTCGCTGAAATTCACTTCGCCCGAGGTGAAGAACCTCAGGTTGGTTGTCAAGAGGGGACCTCCGAAGCCGAGGGCCAGATCGTCGCTGTTGAAATAGGTTTTGTCCGGCGCTCCGAAGTCATCGGTCATGTACTTGACCACACCCGAGTACTTGGTTCCGCCCTCCTTGGTCTTGAGATTGATCACACCCGACTGGACGTTGCCGTACTCGGCCTCAAATCCGCCCGACAGCACCTCGATCTCGGAAAGCGACGCAAGGCTGACACCAACCTCGTTGCCGCCGACGAACGGGTCGCTGATCTGGAGGCCATCGCTGAAGTACTTAACCTCGTTCGATCTTCCCCCTCTAACGTGAAGCTGACCCTGCTCAAGCACCACCCCAGCCTGGGTGGCGATAGCTTCTTGCACGGTGTTGATCGATCTGACCTTAACGTCCTCGGTGCTGACGGTTCTATTGGTCTGGGTCTTCTGAGTGTCCACCATGGGCCGCTCAGCCTCAACTTCGACCGGGTTGAATGTCACCGCCACAGTGCTCTTGAGCTGGAAGTCGACCTCGGTCGGCTGGTTGGCGGCCACCGTCACGTTTTCTTTGAGAGCAGCCTCATAGCCCATCATCGTCGCCTTGACGGTGTAGGTCCCCACCGGGACATTCTCGATATTGAACTTGCCGCCCTCTCTGGCGAAGGCACCCATGCTGGTACCCACCACCAGAACGCTTGCATAAGCCAGAGGCTTGCCGTCGGCAGCATCGGTGATTGTGCCCGTTATCCTCCCCACAGCAGCGTAACTCGTAGATGCTGACAACAGGAAAGCCAGTACAAGGGAAACTCCAACCACTCTTAACAAGCGAGGCATCGTCAGGACCTCCTGATTGTTAGTTGGCAATGCGTATCTTCAGTTGTTACCGCAGCTTACTATACACAAGCCCGCGAGAGACTGTCAAGTGGATTTGTCCCCAGGTTGAGGGGCTTCACACCGCCTCCGGCAAGACCTGCGAAAGCCTCGCCAAGCGACCAGGCCACAGCCTGAGGAGCCAAGCTCCGCCCTACCGCCTCTTCAAGACACGCGGTCTTCAAGGCCATGTCGCAGGTAAGCAAAGCCCTTTCAGCGTCGGAGCAGGCCAGGTAGTTGGCTACATCCCGATAGCCCCGCCCGATTGGAATGCTGCCGTGCTGAAGCACAGCCTGGCGTCCCACCAACTGAGCGCTGCCAACCAGTTTCCGCCCGGCATAAGTGATCTCGTGTCGTGCTGCCGAGAGGAAACAAGGCTTGGCCCTGGCGACCGATTTTTCGAGCGGCCCCCGCGCCAATTCCACCGTGGCTCCCAGCGCAGCCAGGCCGGTCACTATGCACCGGGCAAGCTCAAGATAGGTATCCAGCACGCTGGCCCGCAGCTCGCGAGGCACAACCACCGTGTAGGTCAGGTCCTCCTTGTGGAGCACAATTCGCCCTCCCGTGGGCCTCCTCACGATTTCGACGCCGTCGCGCTCGGCCCGCGCCCGATCGACGGCAGCTTCCGGTTCGAAATGCCCCAGAGAGAGCGCCGGCGGTGCCCAGGTATAGAAGCGCAGAAAAGCCCGGCCGGGATCGGCCTCGCACAGGCTGAGCAGGTGGCGATCCAACGCCATATTGTAGGCAGGTGGATATGTGCCGAACTCAATCAACTCGAGATGCTTGACCGCGAACATCAGTGGATGACCCGAAGCCAATCACTGAGGAGAAAGTGCAGCCGACCGATCAACAGGGACACCCTGCTCATCACCGTATAGCCAAAGGACGCCCCGAAGGAGACCATCAGGAACCAGACCCCTACTCGCGAAACCACACCCAGGCTTCCCTTGTGCTCACGGGAGAAGAAGAAATACACGAGCGTGGAGATCAAGCCGAAGATGATCAGTGGGTTGGAGAGCACGCCAAGCAAAGCGAAGACTGTGGCGTCGGTGCCGCCCCCGGCACGGAGAGCAGCGATGCTGCCGGGCGCAATAAGCGGTATCATGTTGGCTCTGATCTGGGCGACCAGGTCACCCTGGAGGGCCCCAATCATCGCAAGCCCGGCGTAGGACCCCACCATAGCGGCTATCGACCACCTGCTCAGCCAGGTCAGCCGGGTCGAGAACCGGGTGAACAGCAGAATCCCCAGTGCGAACGGAAAGAAGAGCAGCATCCCCGGGAAGTGCGGCAAGCCTACCGAGAGCGTGCCCACCGAGAAGAGGTGGCTCAGCTTCACCTGGTGGAGGCCCTGGACCAGCGGATTCCACAGGTTAGGTCTGAAGACGTTCCAGTATTCCAGTGAGACTGAATAGCCGGCCGACACACCGATAAAAAGGTGCTCAGCAAGCTTGTAAATCCGGTTGTCCTTGTAGAGGAAACTGAAGATCGACAAGGTAAGCAGTGCCGCGACCCAGATGCCTAGAGTGCCCGGCGACAGGCGCCTCGACGCGACTGCCGAGGCCAGGGCCACAAGCACCACTAGGACCACAACCGGCTTCACAACTCTCATTTTCTTGCCTTCTCGATAATGTACACCACGTTTGCGAAGACTATGAATAGCACTACCATCAGGTGGACACTGGATTGAGCGACCATGCCCGCAATCCCCAGGCCTGGCCGACTCACCAGCTGCTCGTATTCGCCTGCCCCCTTCATGCCGGCCAAGAGCCCCACCAGCTGCCCCGATTGGAGATAAGGATACATCTCGGGAGCGGTGACCGCGGTAACGCCACCGCCGATCGTAACGCCGTAACGCGTGCCCACCTGCTGAATCCACTCCTTGATGCCGGGATAGCCCGCGGAAATGGCGACAATCATCTTGACATCCTTGAGGTTCCGTATTCCCTGGAGCATCGGTATCTTCTCGTAAGGCGTGCCAAGGAAGTCTCTCGGGAAAGTCTTGGCGATGTCATCGGCAACCTGAAGCATCACGGCTTCCCTGCCTTCCTTGAAACCGAGGTTGACGAAATCCACGCCATAGGTCTTGCCGTACTTGGGGCCTACGGTCTCGAAGATCCTCTGGGAGAGGGGCGGCCCCGGAGCCCAGAGCGATGCCGATATCACTTTAATGTTGCGGGAGAACATATGATCGATCAGCGCTACGTTCATGGGGTAGAGCTCGGGCATCGAGCCAGGATCGTAGTCGGCCGCAAGCCAGACATAGGAGCCGGGCTCGAGCCGGTTTATCGAGTCGTAGAGGCCCTTGACCGGCGCCGTCACGGTCATCTTCATTCTCGCCCCAGTCAAGAGCGGAATCGCGACGCAAAGGAAGATGATGATGAAAAGAATCCGCCTGTCCACTCGCAAGAGGCGTGTCAGGATACCGGCCTTCGTGTCGTCCGTAATAGCGGGGTCAGGCATTATCCACCACCTAGATAAGAGCGTTCCAAGCCAAGGACCATCTTGAGTCCGGTGGAGATCGCCC
>DATKKY010000212.1:0-10697 GCA_035542695.1 bacterium
CCGTTACCAGCCGGTCCACCATCGGCTGGCGACCCACTGGGCGAGGTTGATCGAGTTGCTCTACGCCGCTGAGCGGATGCTGGAGCTGGCCAAGGACCCGGAGATCACGTCCCCTGAGGTCCGCCGGATTCCATCGGGCAAGATCAATCCGGCAGGCGGCATCGGTTCGGTTGAGGCTCCGCGGGGCACCCTCACCCACCATTACGAAGCTGATCAGCGTGGGCTTGTCACTCGGGCCAACCTGATCGTCGGCACGACCAACAACTACGCCGCGATCACCATGTCGCTCAAGCGAGCGGCCGAGAAACTGATTCAGGGCGGCAAAGCCCCTGAGGAGGCGCTCCTGAACAAGGTCGAGATGGCCTTTCGGCTCTATGACCCGTGCTTCTCCTGCGCCACCCATTCGCTTTTGGGCCACATGCCGCTCACCGTCTCAGTTCGGAATGCGGCCGGCGAGATGGTGCAGGAACTGAGGAGGAAGTAGCGAGGTGAGCACCGTCATCATAGGCTTGGGCAATCCGTTGAGGGCCGACGATAGCGTGGGCCTCACGGTGGCCCGCCTACTGCGTGACCGGCTCCAGGGAAAACCCGGCATTGACGTGACGGAGCTATGGGCCGGCGGGTTACGCCTGGCCGAGGCGATGGTCGGCTATGACCGGGCTTTCGTGATCGATGCCATGAGCTCAGGAAGCGTTCCGCCCGGCACAGTGCGCCGGCTCGCGCTCGCCGATTTGGGTAGCGCCCGCAACGCAACCTGTGTTCACGACACTTCTTTCCCGACGGCGCTGGAGCTTTGCCGGCGGGCAGGCGCGTCCATACCCTCGCACATCAGCTTCTGGGGCATTGAAGCGCGCGATACGGAGTCGTTCAGCGAGGTACTGAGTGATGATGTGGCCCGGGCGGTGCCTGAAGCCGCCGAGGCCATTCTTAGAGAGCTAATACAGCCCGGAGGAGGAGAATCATGAAAGTCGGCATCTATTTCTGCCGATGCGGCGGTATCATTTCGGACAAGGTCGATGGCACGGAGCTTGAGAGACGCTTGACCGAGAGCCTCGAGGACGCCTATTTCACCAGCGTGGACCTGGCGTGCTCCGACGACGGCAAAGCCCAACTTGTCGAGGACATCCGCACGCAGAAGCCCGATCGGGTCGTTTTCGTGGCCTGCTCGCCACGGGACCATGAAACCACCTTCCAGGGCATCCTCACTGACGCGGGGATGAACCCCTTCCTGATGCAGATGGTCAACGCCCGCGAGCACGTCGCCTGGGTGACCCAGGACGGGCCGGCAGCGACTGAGAAGGCTTACCACCAGATTCGCGCAGCCGCGAGGCGCGTCCAGCTCCACGAACCGCTCGACCGCCAGCAGATCGAGGTCTCGACTGACACAATGGTGATTGGTGCCGGGCCGGCAGGTCTCAAGGCCGCCCTGACCTTGGCTGAGGCCGGCCGCAAGGTGGTCCTGGTGGAAAAGGGACCCATTCTGGGCGGCATGCCGGTGCGCTACCAGGAAGTCTTTCCCAAGCTGGAGTGCGGCCCGTGCGTGCTCGAGCCGTTCATGGCCGAAGTGCTTCACGGCCCCCATGCCAAGAACATAGAGATCTTGCTGCTCTCCGAGCTGGCCGAAGTCAAAGGATCGTTCGGCAACTTCCAGGTTCAGATTCGGAGATCGCCGCGCTACGTCGATGTCACGACCTGCATAGGTTGCGGGGCATGCATACCGGCTTGCCCGGCATCGGAGAAGAACCCGGTCAATTGCGGCCTCAATGACCGCAGGGCAATCGACTTCATGTTCTTCGGCGGCCTGCCCAATGCTCCCTACCTTGAGCCTTCGGCTTGCCTTCGGTTCCAGGGCAAGGAGTGCAGCGAGTGCAAGACGGCTTGCCCGGTCGAGGGTGCCATCAATTACGACGACGCCGGGGAGATGATCGAACGGAAGGTGGGGGCGATCCTGCTCGCTGTCGGATCCAACCTGTATGACTGCGCCCAGGTGCCCAACCTCGGATATGGCAAGCTGCCGGGGGTAGTGACCAGCCTCGAGTTCGAGCGCATCCTCTCAGCCAGCGGCCCCACGGGTGGCGAGGTCAAGTTGGCCGACGGCACCAAGCCCAAGACGGTGGCCATAATCCACTGTGTGGGCAGCCTTGACCCCAACCGCAAGGAGTATTGCTCGGGGGTGTGCTGTCTGGCCGCCTTCAAGTTCAACGCCCTGCTCGCCCACAAGGTGCCCGGAGTCAAGGTCACACATTACTACAGGACGCTGGTCTTCCCGGGCAAGGACGAGTATGAGCTTTACGGCAAGGTAGCCAAGCAAGCGTCCACTCAGCTCGTGCCCTACCAGAAGATCGAGGAGATCTCAGTCGAGACCGGCAAGAACGGCACCAAGGTGATCCGGCTGGGCGGCGAGGCGCAGGAATTCGACCTGGTCGTCCTGATGCAGGCGGTCATTCCTCCCAAGAGCGCGCCGGAGCTCTCCAAGCTGCTCGAAGTCAGCCTGGATCGCAATGGTTTCTTCGAAGAGCTCCACGGCAGGGTCAACGCCATGCAGAGCAAGGTCCGGGGCGTTTATCTGGCTGGAACTTGCCAGTCGCCCATGGACATGTCCAAGGCTATGACCCATGGCGCATCGGCTTCGGGGCTGATCATGTCGGCGCTGGTGCCAGGCCGGAAGCTGGATCTGGAGGCCACCCACGCCGTCGTCAATACCGACCGCTGCTCGGCCTGCAAGTCTTGCGTCGCGGTCTGCCCTTACAAGGCGGTGTCGTTCAACGAGGAGAAGGAAGTGGCCGAAGTCAACCCTGTCCTCTGCCTGGGATGCGGCACTTGCGTCGCCGCCTGCCCCTCGGGGGCGATCCAGGGCCGGCATTTCACCACTGAACAGATTTATGCCGAGATCGAAGGAGCCCTAATATGAGAACTCAGACTTCTGTGATTGAGTCGCGGCCACCCGCGGCGCCAGCTGTCGGCTTCGAGCCGAAGATCGTCGCCTTTCTATGCAACTGGTGCTCCTATGCCGGAGCAGACAAGGCGGGGTCATCGCAGACCACCTACCCGCCCAACGTGCGGGTGATCCGGGTGATGTGCAGCGGGCGTGTGGACCCGCAGTTCATCATCAAGGCCTACGAGGAGGGCGCTGATGGCGTCCTGATCCTGGGCTGCCATCCAGGTGACTGCCATTACAAGGAGCAGAACTACCGGATGATCCAGCGGCATCGCTTGATTCTCCGCCTGCTCCGCGAGCTCGGCATCGAGGAGAAGAGATGCCGGCTGGACTTTGTCTCGGCGGCTGAGGGCGAGAAGTTCGCGCAGGTGATTTCAGAAACGGTCGAGACCATCAAGCAGTTGGGACCTATCAAATCCGGTTCGAGTGAGACAACTCACAGGCCATAGGAAAGGGGTGAGAAGAGATGGCAACAGTGGAGCTGGATGTTCGTGGGCAGCAGTGCCCGATTCCGGTCCTCAAGATGACCAACGCGCTGATGAAGAAGGAAGTCACGAACGGCGATACGTTGATCGTGCTTGCGGACTGCCCCACCTTCGAGAAGGACGTTCGCGAGTGGTGTGGCAACATGAAGAAAGTGCTCGTCGTCATCAGAGACGAGGGTAACTCGAAGCGAGCCGAGATCCGCATCTAAGTTGTTGAGGATTGCGGATCCGGACTAGAAACACTGCAGGAAATCAGATCCGGGCCCCCAATGGGGCCCGGTTTCCTTTTTCACTCCAGGTAGCCAAGGGCGCGCAGTTGGCGCTTGGTGCTTTCGCTGAGTGCCGCTCCTTCCTCTCCATACTTGCCCCCACTTAACCAAACCAACACATAGGGCGGCACAGGTCTCCTGGAAGGCTCTCCACGGGATTTGCTGGTGGCTTTACCCGGCGTCTGAACGAAGGGCATCCCCTCCGGCCTCTCAAGCTCCGAACCCAGGAAGGTGATCTCGGTCGCAGGGCGGCCGTCGAACTTGAAATCGAAGTTGACCGGATATCGGTGGGGAGATGACTTAAAGACTAGATCGAGCGAATCGGCAACCAGTAACTCCTTGATCGCGATTGCCGCGTGCGCCCCCGCGCCTCCAGCAACCGACTCAAGCGGGCGGTACATCCCAGCCCCGTCGATAACTCGCACCGGGCCGATCTCCCCCGTCACCGGACCCCGCGAGGCGGATATGGCAATGTCCAAGCGATGAGGATGGCTCCCGGCCCGGATCTCGACGTGCCAGCTGTCGGTCATGCTGAACATGGCCCCGAACAGCGTTCGGACAGCATCCCGGGATGCATTGCCGTCTCCCCGCAGGCTCACCGCTTCACCCGGGTCCGATCTAAGGTCAAAGACCTCGGTGCTGCCGGACTCGACATGGTGGATCACCTTCCAAGCCGGAGTCGTAATGGCCTTCATTTCACCCCCGAGCCTCACACCTTCGGAATAGGCGATGGTCGCGGGCAATGCTGCTCCGGGTGATGCTTCGGCCGGGCCCCGACCGGTCGCCAGGGGGACCAAGTCTGCCCCCTCAAACTTCGTTTCGGCCTTGACCCCCAGCAAGGTGAGAATGGTAGGAGTCACGTCTAAGAGCCGGACCTGCTGCTGGACGCGCCTAGCCTGCGGCAGCTTCCCAGGAAACTCGAAAATCAGGGGCACGCGGAGGACTTCCGCGTGGAGGCTATGCCCGTGGCCGTAAGCGCCATGCTCAAAGAATTCTTGTCCGTGGTCGCTCACGAAAACTAGCAGCGTGCTCTGCTTGAGGCCGCGATCCTCTAGACCGCGGAGCAGTATCCCGATACCGTCATCTGTGGACCTGATCTCGCCGTCATAGAGCGCCTTCACAAAGTCCCAGTCCTCAGGCGACCACTCCTTCATGGCCGCGAGCAAAGCCGCACGCGACGGCGCGATGCTCTCCGGCTCGAATACTCTGCCCAACCAGCCCTTGTAGCCGGCGTCGAAGAGCGTGTCGTAGGGCGGCGGAGGCGAGTACGGCAGGTGGGCATCGAAGTAGTGAAGAAAGAGCAGGAAAGGCTTCCGGCCCACAGAATCCACCCACTTGAGACCGGCCTCACTGATCGCCGCAGCTTTCCTGGTTTCAACCTCAGCAATATCGTAGGTGTCGAATCCGCGCTGAAACCCAAATCCGGGACTCAGCGCCGGCGCATTGACGATGGCGGCGGTGGCATAACCCTTGGATTTGAGAATTGTGGCCAGGGTGGGGACTGTAGCCCCTATCATATCGTTGATGGTGAGGGCGCCATGTTGGCTCGGGTAGAGCCCGGTCAGAATGGTGCCGAAGGACGGCGTCGTCCAGGATGCCTGGCTTATGACGTTCTCGAAAAGCACGCCGTCACGAGCAAGCTGGTCGATGTTGGGGCTGGTGGGCTTGGTATGTCCATAACAGCCCAGGTGATCGGGACGAAGGCTGTCAACCGCGATGATCACAACATTGGGTGGGGTCGAGGTCCGGGCACAGGCCAACGCCAGACCGACGATCACAACACAGTAGACCGCCTTCACCTTATTAGCCATATGGCCTCGATTTCCCAGTTTACGCCGTTCGCTCCGCGGTGTCCATCGAAGACGGGGCCACGCCTACGCGGTGAGGAAATCACCCCAGGCGAGGTGGACAGCGGTAAGCCCGGCCAGCACGGCTGTCTCGGCCCGGAGAACCCGCCCACCGAGGACAAGGGGAGATGCTCTGGCCTTGAGTGTCTCCCGCTCGGCATCCGTGAAGCCTCCCTCGGGTCCTACGAAGAGGATGATGCGCCGTGGAGTGTCCTTGGGCTTGGGTGCCGGGGCCGCTCCGCTGCGGTCATCGAGATAAAGGGTGAGATCGGCATCGGCAGCCGGCGAGGCCAGAAAGGTGTCCAGCGTCATGGGCGCGACCAGCTCCGGGAGCGAGCTCCGACGGCATTGCTTGGCTGCCCGGATAACCTGCCCCGGCCAAGCGTGCGCCTTCTCGTGTTCAAGCCCTCGCTGGAGGACCGAATGCTCCGTGAGCAGGGGCACGATGCGCGCGACGCCCAGTTCCGTTGCCTTCTGCACCACGAAGATCATCCGCTGCCGGGCGAGCACAGCGCAGGCCAGAGTTAGCTCGACCGTAGGTTCTGGGGAACGGGCCATTTGTTCGTAAGGCATGGCCACCCCTCCGGCATCAGTGAGCTCCCTAAGCGTGGCGCGGAAGTAAATGCCGGCGTTATCTCGCACCGTGAAGGCTTCCTTGGGGTTCACCTCACGCCGGAGCAGCCGGCGGGCCATCGCAGCGTCGAACGCGAAGGGGACCTGCAACTCAAGGGATGGGAACGTAAGCGGGCCATCGCCCGGCGCATCGTACCTGCCCGCGCGACGCGGTCGCCTCGACCCCGGCTTCCTTGCCGCATCATGGGCAGTCATCTGGACACCTCTCAGCCGGAGTCAAGCCGAATGACATAGCTGCCATCAACACGTCAACCAGGAGATCATTTGTACATGGACTTGATCGAGCCCCAGGTGCTGGGCTCGGTGTTTGTGTAGATGTTCTTGAGATAGACTCTCCACGCCAGCTCGAGGTACCCCAACACGTTGCCCACCGTGTCGGCAGGCTCCATGAGCCAAAAAGGTGGGCAGAACCGCGTGCCCCCCCAGCGATATATCCCCGTGTGTATCCTTGAATAATAGCTGACCAGCGGTCTCGGATAGAGTGCCGGGCAGCACCCCACGTCGTGCATGGCGCAACGCTGTTTGAGCGGTGATGAGATGTTATCGACTCCCCAAGCCGGGTACGTGCAACAGGTCCCGATGGACGTCTGCGTGATCAGGAATCGCGGGTAGCACTTGGTTGGTCCCTGAAGCTGCGTATAGCAGTTGGTCAAGCAAAGCTGGGGCGTCACCTGAACGTAGTTCCAACCAGCATTGCAGAACTCCACCGGCCCACTGGTCCATAGCGACGGCCCGACCGGGCAACCAAGCTCATCGCAGCACCAGACATCGAATTTGACCGTGAACAATCCTGGGTAAAGCGTCCCGTAGCCCGCGTAGTCCAGGATGCGGAACTGCTCGAGCACGTGAGCGCCACACGGATCGCAGCTGACGTACGGGGGACAACCCGCCCCCGCACTCCCCATGCTCGGATCCCCAATCGTGTAGAACACACCGGCCATGTCGCCAGGCCAGTCGAATTCGAACATCCAAAACCACGAGTTGGTCGGGCACGGAATGTAGTAATAGTAGTTCATGTAGCAGTCAGATAGGGGCGCCGTGCCATAGTCTTCCCTCATCTGGAAAGCCTTAAGCTGTCTCGCCGGATGGTACTCACCAGAGGCGCTCGCAGTCGTCGCAAGCAAAATTGCCGCGAGTCCAATTGCCAAGAGTTTCATGTCGCCAACCTCCTGATAGAGGACTCAGCTTATCTCACTTATACATGGCCTTGATCGAGCCCCAGGTGCTGGGCTCGGCGTCGGTGTAGATGTTCTTCAAGTACACTCTCCAGGCCAGCTCGATGCACCCATAAACGTTGCCCACCGTGTCGCCAGGGTTGAGGGCCCAAATAGGTGGGCAGTACCACCTGTCCTGCCAGCGATAGATTCCCGTGTGCATCGTTGAGTAATGGCTGACCCGAGGCCTGGGATAGAGCGCCGGGCAGCAACCCTGGTCGTGCATGGCACATCCTTGCTCAACCGGGCTCGAGATGTTGTCCAGGCCCCACGCCGGGTAAGTCCCATTAGTTCCTGTCACCGTCGACGTGATCAGAAACCGGGGGTAGCACTTGGTCGGTCCCTGAAGCTGCGTGTAGCAGTTGGTCAAGCAGAGCTGGGGCATGACCTGAATATAGTTCCACCCCCTGTTGCAGAACTCCACCGGCCCACTGCTCCACAGTGACGGCCCGACCGGGCAACCACGCTCATCGGAGCACCAGACGTTGAACTCGGTAGTGAACAGTCCGGGGTAGATCGTCCCGTACCCCGCGAAGTCCAAGACACGGAACTGCTCGAGCACGTGGGCGCAGCACGGATCGCAGCTAACGTACGGGGGGCAACCTGCGCCGGCGCTGCCCATAGTCGGATCCCCAATCGTGAAGAATACACCCCACACATCACCGATAGTCCAGCCCGTGAATATCCAGAACCAGGAGTTGGTCGGGCACGGAACGTAGTAATAGTAATTCATGTAGCAGTCAGATAGGGGCGCAGTGCCGTAGTCCTCTCTCATTTGCACAGGCCTGGGATTCACCGTGAAGGCATACGCAGTCGTCGCAAGAGCCAGCACCGCCATCACAATCACCGCGATTCTCACTTCCTCGCCCTCCTCTCGGTGAGCTGGCCCGCTCTGGCACATCACTACGTGCCTGGGGCCTCACCTGCCGGCAGTGGATTTGACTCGCACAAACCCACACGAGGCTTGCTGCTTCTCTGCAACTTCATTGTAGCACAGCCACCGGCCAGTGTAAAGGCGGCCGGATGCGCCATAGTGTATTGGCTGACGCGCAATCAGCGCATCATTGACGAACAGCCGTTTCTCTGATAGCATGTAGGCGCTTCCGCAGCCAGAAATGCTACCTTGTCATCTTAACAGTTGGATGGCTGGCTTGCCTGCCTAGGAAAGGTGGTGGTTCGGCCCGCAGAATTTGCTCATTCCTCGAAGCGCGGCACGCGCTGAACGTACCCTAGGGAACTGCAGCTCACCCCAAGGAAGGGTGTTCAACGGCTTAAGGAAAGGAGCGCAATATGAACCGACTTCTCTGGTATGCAACGCTGTTTGCCACCCTGTGCATCATCCCATCGGTCGTCATAGGGGTCACTGACGACGCCAACAATCTGATCGTCGGCGCCGGGGAAACCTACACCCTGGGTGGAGTCCATAGCTACAGCGTCTCTGTTCAGGTCGCCTCAACCGGCGTCCTTTACGTCACTTCGTACGACGGCACAGCCAACACCGGCTACCTTGAGCTTCACGCTCCGACAGTCACCGTTGGAGGCACCATCAATGGCGATGGCCGGGGATATCGGACGGCTGAAGGTCCCGGTGCCGGGACCTACCCTGGAGGCGGCGGTGCCTATGGCGGCAACGGCGGGGCTTCGGGCTGGGGCAACGCTGGCGGCACTGCATACGGTACCGTTAGTGGCTCTGATATTGCCATGGGCTCCGGTGGAGCAAATCAGACCCTCGGTGTTGGTGGGGCAGGCGGGGCCCGGATCAGTCTTTACGCGACTGCGCTGACTGTTTCTGGTGCGATCACGGTCAAGGGCAATCAGGGCTCTGATGTCACCGGCTGGGGAGACGGCGGCGGCGGCGGTGCTGGCGGTGGTATCTATCTCAATGCCACGACTATCTCGGGTTCCGGTGCTCTTGCTGCCAATGGTGGCCGAGGCGGTAACTCAGTGCAGAGAAGGGGCGGTGGTGGCGGTGGAGGTGGGCGCATCAAGTTGTTCTATTGTTGGCTTAACTTCACTGGCACGCAGACCGAGACCGGAGGAGCTGGAGGGGTCGGCGGCTGGCCGGCCAACGGCGCCGCGGGAAGCAACGGAACCTACTACACCGCAGTCAGAGTCAGTCCCGCGATTACCGCCATCGTCGACGTTGCCAACGACCAGGGACGGCAGGTCCGCATTACCTGGATCCGATCTTGCCTCGACGATCCCGAGGAGTCGTACCCGGTCGTCAAGTACGACATCTGGCGCAAGATTGACGGCACGCTGATGGCTGCCGACAGAGACCAGGGAAAGGTCTTGGACCCGCAGTCGCGGCTTTCATATCCACCGGGGAGCTGGGATTTTGTGATGGAGGTGCCCGCGAGAGGCGAGGCTGCCTATAACGTAGTGGCACCGACTTTGGCTGATTCCAATTCCACAGGCATGCACCGGTCCACTTTCTTCGTTTCGGGAGTCACGGCCAATCCGTTTGTGTACTACGATTCGGACCCCGACTCAGGCTATTCGGTTGACAACCTCCCCCCTGGCCCACCCTCGGGCTTCACGGATACCTATGCTGGCGGGGCCAATCATCTCGTCTGGGACGCCAACCTGGAAACCGACTTCCGGTATTACAGCTTGCACCGGGGCACCACGGCTGACTTCGTGCCCGACGCGTCGAACCTTCTGGCCGAGCAGGCTGCCACGGGCTATGTTGATGCTGCCGCATCCACGTACTACTACAAGCTGGCAGCCGTCGACATCAACGGCAACGTCAGCACCTACTCGCTGGCATCACCTGCCTCCAGCGGGACACCGGCCGCCAATCCAGTCGCAATGTCGCTGCGGGTTGCGTCCCCTGCCATTAGCAGGGTGACCGTCCAGTTCGCTCTGCTGAGCGATCAGCCGGCGAAACTGGGCGTCTATGACGTCACTGGCCGACTGGTCGAAAGCCGTGACGCAAGCTCGCGGGGGCAGCACTCGGTAGACCTGGAGCTCTCAGCAGGGATCTACTTCATTCGCTTGACCCAGGGCGCGGAGGCCAAGACCGCCCGGGTGGTAGTTGTCCACTAGCGATCTATAGAGCCTCAGAAAGGGAGAACCCTCGTCGAAGATCGGCGAGGGTTCTTCTTATCTCAGATTGGCGCGACCCTTGGCGCCGACTATCTAAACAGCGATTTGGCGGCACCCCGCGCGGTCGCCTGGATAGCAGCGCCCCTGAAGCCTGCCTGCGCGGGCACCATCGTCACATGCGAGCCGGTCAAAGCCCTATTGCCAGATTACGCTTCCCGTGCCCTCATCTACGCAGTAATCCTCATTAGCAACGGGCGGATTGT
>DATKKY010000213.1:0-2698 GCA_035542695.1 bacterium
ATGATAACACGCGCTCCCAGAACTGTCAATCAACCGGAGGTGAGCCGGTTGAGCGCTTCCAAGGCCCGGTTTCGGGCCTGTCCCGGCGGCGCGGTCTTGAGGTAAATCCTGTACTGCTCGGCGGCTTCCGGCTTCATTCCCTTCGCCTCGTAGGCCACCGCAAGATTGCCGCGGACCGCCAGCATCGATGGGTCAATTGCGAGGGCCTCGCCCAGGTGGGCTATGGCGGAATCTAGATCGTCTTCTCGGAGGTTGACCAGCCCAAGGTCGGAAAGGAGCAGCGCACTGCGGGGCGCGAGAGCCAGGCCAGCTTCGATCACCTGGCGGGCATCACCGTACCTCTCCATTCGGATCAGGAGCGCGGCAGCGGCGTGGCTTGCGGGCTCGGAGGCCGAGTCCCGGTGCCGGGCAAGCTGATAATAAGCCAGGGCTCGGTCCAAGTCCCCCTGGCCTTCGAAAGTGCGCCCCAGCCCAACATAGGCGTTGATCAGCGTGGAATCCATGGAGAGTGCGGTCCTAAAGTCGGCCAGGGCGCTTGGGTAATCACCCCTAGCCAGGTCGGCGTTGCCGAGATTGGAATACATGGGAGCGGGATGAGGATTCCCTCGGAGCGCCCGCCGGTATCTCGCCGCGGCTTCATCCGCCCGACCGGCATCGAGCGCCATCCCCCCGAGCATGTTGTGAATCTCGAAGAAATCGGGATCGAGCTTGAGCGCGCGGTCGAGTAGCCGGCGAGCCTCGGCGCCCATGCCGATATTGCGGTAGATGCTTGCGGCATCTAGGTAGGCAGTGATATCATCGTAGGCTGCCTCCAAGGCCTTGCCCACGTATCCCTGCGCTCCCGATCGATCGCCTTCCTGGATGCGCCATCGCGCGAGATGCAGATAGTACTGCCAGCTGAGGTACCTGGAGGCGTAGTCTCTCAGGTCCTCTCCCACCCCCCGGACCGGATAGTCCAGGGGTGACCCGCATCCGGCAGAATCCTGGCATACCGCACGGATGAGGCCGCATATCTGCGTGGGCTGTCCCATCAACGATGGCGGCGCAGCTCCGAACAGAGCAACCCGTGAAACGCCGTACTCCTTGCCGACGGCATTGACCCATCCGTCAACGGCCGTGGGGTGCTCCTTCACACCGATCGTCCCAGGATCGGAGAGCCCAGGATAGAACTCGCGGGCACTGCTCACGCCGGCGAACGAATTGTAGAGCAGCGGAAAGGAGACATCCCCGGTGCAGATGATGATGCAATCCTTGCCGCAGGCTTTGATCGCGCTTGCCTCCACTGCCCGGGCAAGGTCCGAAGCAAACCACTCGTCCTTCCTCGGGTGCATCGCGACAAGATTAGGGATGATGATCGCCAGGGCGAGGCCCGCCGCAACCACCTGGCCGATTCGCCGCAGATGCCGCCAAGTGCTTATCCTCTGGAGGCCCATCCCCGCGAGGCCTGCCACTCCAAGCAGCGCCGGGAAAGTATGGCTCTCGATATCGGGAATGTCATAGACGACATAGTGAAGGGAGTACAGCAACACCAGGAGCAAGCAGCCTCCCACGAGCCTCAGCCGCTTTGCATTGAGGACAATGCCCAGGCAAGCCAGCACGATTAGCGGACCACCGCTTTCTCGCGCCAGCATCTTGTAGTAGCGGAGCCAATCGACCAGCCGGTTCTTGAAATCAAAGGGCCGGAGTCTCCATCGATAGCTCTGGGCCCCGACGTGGGAGAGGAAACCGGAGAAGGTCTGGGTCTCGCCCCAGGTGAGCGGCGGCTTCAGATTGGCGCGGATCGGAATGTAAAGCCAGATTGTGAGTCCCAGCGCAAACAAGAAGACGGAGAGGAAGACCGACTTGGCCGAAGGCAGCCGTCTCATCCCGGCGAGGAGCACTACGAGCGCGCTCGCCAGCCCATATACCAGAGTGAGATGATGAGAGATAGCGAGCCCTCCCAGGAAGCCCACCAGGGGGAGAGCTCTCTCCCCATCGTACCTGCCCGCCAACGCGACATATAGAAGTAGCGCGGTGAAAAGGCCGTTAAGGGTGTAAACATCGCCGGTGGTGGCCTGCAGCCAGTAGGCTTCGAGGGTCGCAAGCCCAAGGGCGATCGCAGCGGCGATAAGCCGTCGCACCCCGAGCCTCGCCAGGACCAGGACCATGAGCGCGGCCGTCACCGCTCCCACCACGGCCGAGAAGAGGTTGTATCGGTAGGCGACAGACCCGAAGGCGAATATGGATGAGAGCAGTTTCCCGAGGATCACGTACAGCGGAAAGCCCGGTGGGTGGGCAATGCTCAGGGTGTACGATGCGGCGATCAGCTCTCCGCTGTCTCCCGGGAGAACGCTCCGGGGCAACGTCGCCAGGTAGAGCCCCAGCGACGCCGCGAAGACGATTACGGGGAGCAACCAACCTGGCAGGGTCTTTGCCCGATCGGAGAGGCCGCGCATGTGCTATCGGGCCACAGCAAACTTGGATGTGGCGCTGGCCGAATTGCCACTGCCTGGCAGCGTCAGGTCGGCGATACAGAAATAGAGGCCGGGCGCCAGGTCCCAGGCCCCACCCAGAATCGAGCTTAGGGCAATCGTGTTCTTGCCTATCGCGATATCCTTGTCCCCGACATGACTCCTGACCAACAGAGCCTCGCCCACCTTGCGGCCTTCGAGGTCGAACACCCTGACGTCCAGCTGTCCTGCGAAGTCCAGATCCGGCA
>DATKKY010000214.1:0-5195 GCA_035542695.1 bacterium
TCGACTCAACCACCGGGTAGTGAAGCTTGATCCCGTTCCTGACAAATGAGAAGCCGCTGATCCTCATCCCAAACCTCTGTCAATTTTGCTTGACAAAAAATGTTAGGCGAGTATCGTGCGGACGGCAAGGGATAATTGGCGGAAGCGAAAGGAGGAGGTAATGGCTAGACTGCTTTGCCTTTGGTTAGCTGTGGTTCTGCTGCTCTCGGTTGCTGTCTATGCAGCCGATGTCACGGTGAATGGGTACATCCAGTACGAATACGTGGCGAAGCAGATACCCAAGGAGACTACGGGTATATCCACCAACTTCGGACTCAGGGCTGCCAGGATAAAGGCCAGCTGCAAGCTCAACGACAAGATCTCGGCCTATGTCCTTATTGATGGCGCCAAGCAGCCCAGCGTGCTGGAGGCGAACCTGGATTATATCTGCGCTCCCTTCCTTACTGTCAGGTTGGGCCAGTTCCAGCTGCCCTTCGGCTACGAGACCCAGAATTCCAACTTTGATGTTGAAGCGATCGATCGGTCGCAGATCGTGAATACTGTCTGGAACAACGGTACACTTGCCAACGGCATAGGCAACGGCTACCTCCGGGACCAGGGTCTGATGCTGATGGGCCAGCACACGCTGTTCAATTACAAGGTCGCTTGCGTGAACGGCACCGGGCTCAACACTGCGGATAACAATAACTACAAGGACATCGTGGGCAGGATCGGGGTGGGCATCCCGATGTTTGCAGGCCTGGGGGTCTCGCTTCTCCACGGCGAGTGGCCCAACGGGCTCAAATCCCAGGACCGGAAGGCGATCGGCGTTGACCTATTTCTCGACACGGGCAAGGTCCTTGTGGAGAGCGAGTTCATAGCTGCCAGGGGCATGGTGACGTCGGCAAATACGGCATTAGACAAGAAGTTCGGCGGCTACTATGCGATCGTAGGTTACCGGGTGACGCCGCTGATCGAGCCTGTCTTCAAGTACGACAAGATGGACAACGACAAGGACAACGACGCCGATGCGACGGTCACGACCAACACTTACCTGGGCGTCAACCTCAACTTCGAGGGCAAGGCTAGACTTCAGGTGTTCTACAAGATAGCCAGCGAGACGCCGAGCGTGGATAACAACCAGGTTATGGTGTCGGCTAAGGCGAAGTTCTAATCTAGTTCACAAGGGGCCGCTCGCTTGGGCGGCCCCTACTTTTTTGCCCGGGCACTCTCGATGTTCTTCTTCAGGTCGGCGTTCCCCGGGTCAAGCTCGAGAGCCCTCTCCCAGATGCTGATCGCTCTGGCGTAGTTGCCCTTCTCGGCCAGGATGGTGCCGAGGTTGTTGAGAGCCTCCAGGTTGTCTGGGTCCTTCGACAGGGCCCGTTGGTAGAAGCGCTGCCCCTTCGTCAGGTCGTTCTGTTGGAGCCAAGTGTAGGCGATTGCGGCCATCGCGTCGGCGTTGTCGGGTTCTGCCCTGATCACGAAATCCAGGTCCTTCCTTGCATCCTCAGGCATTTCACGCTGAATCAAGCAAAGGGCACGGAGGTGGTGCGCTCGCACGTTGAGAGGCTCAATTGCGAGGACCTTGGCCACAGTCTCGCTCGCCAGATCTACCGCGCCGAGACCAAGCTCGGTCTCCGTTTCCAGCAAATAGGCAGGCACGTAGTCGGGATTCAAGTCGAGCGCCTTCTTGAGCAATCCGACCGCAGTCTCGGGGTCCCGCTTGGCCTCGAGGTTCGCGAGATAATAGAATGCCCGGAAGCTGGCCGGATCCTCCTCGACAGCTCGCCGGGCCGCGCTGATGGCGTCCTGGAATTGGTTGGCTTCAGCTTTGGCGCCGGACAGCGCTACGTAGAAGTCCGACAGGCGCGACCGGAAGATCCCACTTTCGGGGCAGAGGTTCTTGGCGGAGTCGAGGTATCCCTGCGCTTCGCCGAACTTCATGTTGCCTGCCGCGACCAGGGACTGGAAGTAGTTCCTCCGTGCCAGAGCCCCGTTGCTCAGAGCCTTCGCAGCGGCCGAGAGTTCGGTCCGCTGCTCACCCGCATCAGCCATTCTTGTGATGGGGTTTTCGCTGGCTGCGTCCAGGTCAATCAGGGTTCGCAGGTAGGCGGTGCTACCCGACCCAGCCAGGGTGCCATAGGTAAGCGTGGACTTCACGTCCGTATTGTTGCCTTCTCCCGGAGCCGCTCTGAGCAATGATTCTCTGCCCATCATGTAACATGAAAGCAGACTGATGCCCCCGGTGATGCCAATTCGTTTGAGATCGCGGGCAGCAGCCTTCCGGCCAGTTTGGTCCTCCAATCCAATGAGCGGCACGCTCATCGGCTTAAGACTGGCTACCAGCACCAGCTCGGTTCCCCCGCCCCACCAGAGATCAACGTTGGGAAAATAGGTACAGAGCTCGCTGGCGATCGCTTTGAAGCCTCGCAGGGAAACCTTGTCGAAGCTGATCACTTCTGCCAGAACACCTTCACTCCCAAGGCGGCGGCGCGCCAGGCGCGCCAAGCCCGGAGCTCGGCTGGGATCCTGGCAAATGATCACGTCGTACGCGTCGTGGCCGAGCAGCATGTAGTTTAGTGGGTCGCAAGCTACGATCCTGACTCTCGCATCTCGGAGGGCGCCGCGGTTGTAAGGAGTAAAAACCTGGCAAGCCCGCACCCTGGCGAGAACCGGCTCGACACACTCTACCGCCGAGATATCGTAAGTAAGAACTGAGGCCAGGGTGATACCTGTCCCGACCCCTATGATCATGGCCCGCGCAGCACCGCCCCTGACCACCATGGGGAGGTGGGCCGCCAGCACCTGGGTCGTGAGGTCCTCAGCCGTCGATTGGACGGGTGCCCCGTTCTCTCTCATGTAGACACCGTCCGGCGTTCTCAGCACCGACACTGCCTGGTCGCGGTCTTCTTCATAGAAGGCCACATCGGCGGTTTGGAGAGCAGCCTCGAGATGCTTGAAGTTCGAGAACCTCTGGGGATTGGTGTACAGACCTCCAGTTGCTATGCCCTGGTTCCAGGCAGGGGGGAGGAGCCCAAGCGCGGCCGACGCCACTATCATGACAGCGGCGAGGATCATCTTGGTGAGAAAGGGCCTTTTCGCATTCAGCATGTAGAAGCAACCGGCCAACACGCTGAGCCACGGCAAGGCCGTGAGAACTCTGCGGGTCGTAAGTCCCGACCGGGGTACCGCCAGACTGACCAGGGCCGCCGCCAGTATCCCTATGAGCACAGCCGCGGCGACCAGCGCGAACGATCCCGCCCGCAGCCGCCGCTCCGGGTTGGCCGATTTCAGGGCGAAGGGTAGAGTACTTCCCGCGAGCAAGCCTGGCAACAACATGATGGCGAAACACAGAGCGAAGTAGGCCAGCACTACCCCCCCCCAGTCTGGCGAATTGAGACGGGGACCCAAGCTAAAGAACCTCAAGAAGACAAAGGGCAGCCGGTTGACGAAGAGGAAGGGCACCAGCCAGATCACCCCAGTGAGCGCCGAGCTCGCACCCAGCCAGAAAAGTGGTCCCTTGGTCCGGCGAGCGAGCGGATCCGAGGCCAGCGAACCCAAAGCGATTCCCGCCGCAAACACGGTCAGCATCACTGCGGAAAGATAGACTGTCTTGCCCACCACCTGGGCAAGAAAGCGCGTCCAGATTATGGCGCAGGCTACGCTTGCGAAGACGCAGACGCAGTACACCGCGACAGTGACGACGGGCCAGCCTTCGGGGCCCTCGGCAAGCTCGTCTTTCCCGCCTTCTCCGGCGGCAGGCGGCTGCGCTTGCCCGGCTTCGCCGGCATCCCCGGCATCCGAAGCCCGCTTGAAGGCTGAGGCCGCTCCAACTGCCGCAACCAAGAGGGCCACGGAGCCAGCGGTCGCCCTGGCGCCGAGATGCGGCATCGCCAAGAGACCCAGGAGAGCGGCGCCTGCCGCCACCCCAAGCGCGACCATCGTCAAGAACCGGCTCGCTGCGGTGGGGCTACCTGTCGAGCGTTCGTACAAACGAGCGCCGAGATCTAGCGCAGCCCCGAGCAGGAAGCACGGCACAAACACAACCGCGAGGACCAGCACGAACCCCGCGACCGAAGACGCCAAGGCTCCATGGTATCCACCGGTCACGGCAGCGTAGAAGCTCTCGCTCCGTTGGACGAGCAGCAAGGCCACGAAGCCGGAGGCGGCTGCTCCCACGAGCAACATGCCGACAGTGACCGGCTCCACTCCGCGACGCCCGCTTCGCCATTCAGCGTAAATGATTCCTGCGAGCAAATTGATCGCCATGGCGAGGACTATGCCCAAGTGACTGAGTAGGGGGGAGCCGAAGATAGGCGGGAGTATGGCGGTCCAAGCCCAAGCGAAACCGACCGTGCCCAAGCCCCCAGCCGCCCCAGCTGCGAGCAAGAGCGTCAAGCCAGGAGCCCCTTCATGCTTGACAAGGTCCAAAGCCGATCCTCCGGTCCAGGCCAGGTATCTTTGACTCCTGATTATAAGCGGCCCCGGCGATAGGTGTCAAATGCCAACGGACCTCGACTGGAGATTTGGCTGGCTACGGGTAGCACCCTGTCGCTCGCCCAAGGAGGCAGCAGAGGGGACCGGCTGGAAACAGCGAGGGGCCCCGGAGGGCCCCTCAAAAGCCGCTCGAGATTGCGGGATCAGGCAGCGGCGCCAATAGACTTCTTGGCTTCGTCCGCGCGCTTAACGTGCTCCCGCAAGCTTGCGGAGTACCGGTCCAAGTCGCCGGCCAGGGTGGTGACCAGCGTCTCGGCTCCAGGATGCGTCGGCCGCGCCCCCGTCTCTCTGACCACGTCCCGCAGGATCTGCGGGTTGTCAATCAGCATGCACGGCATACGGTGGTCCTGGTTGAAGGGCTGCTTGCTCTTGATGCTCTTGAACAGCGCCGAGTTGAGGACGTCTTTTAGGCTCTTCTGCTTTATGTTGTCCACTGCGAAGTGGCAGAAGACGCAAGGCTCGACGTCACCATGGCAGTTGATGTGCAGGTAGCGCCTTCCCCCGGCGATGCAGCCCCCAACGTAGTCGCCATCGTTCCAGAAATCGGCTATGAAGATGGGCCGGGTCGCCCTGAATTCACGCACCCGCTGACCCACCTTGAGCCGCTGCTCCGGCTTCGGCATCAGGCTGATGTCCGGCTTCCGGCCGATCGGGATGTAGGTGAATACCCACCCCAGGAAGCAGCCACGCTTGACCCACTCGTCGATGAACGCGTCGCT
>DATKKY010000215.1:0-17271 GCA_035542695.1 bacterium
CGAACCGTTGGAGGCTGCTGTGGTGGCGGCGGCCCAGATGCCGGAGCAGGTGGTGCCGAAGCGCGCTTCTTTGCCCTCCATGTTGCCGCCGGGCTGGGAAGCATCACTGGCCTGGCTGACTCCCAGCCTGGCGAGCGCGGGATTGCCTGCGTGCTCGGCGTGAATGCACGCAAAGAGCAATGGAAGAAACAGCAAGGTCATGGCCGCAAGCAAGGCCCAACCCTGGCGGGTCTGGCGGACCATTCGCCCGAAGGTGTAGCACAGGGCTACCGGTATCAGGATCAGGGCCAGCATCTCAAACAGATTGCTCGCCGGCGTAGGGTTCTCAAAGGGGTGCGCGGAGTTGGCATTGAAGAAGCCTCCTCCATTGGTTCCCAGTTGCTTTATGGCGACCTGCGATGCTGCCGGTCCCACGGCAAGGGTCTGCTGCCGCACGCGACTGCCGTCCGACATGCCGGTGGGCTCAATCAAGCTGGCGATCCGGCTGGGGCCCAGGGTCTGGACGACGCCCTGGGACACCAGCACGATGGCAAGCAGGCATGCGAGGGGCAGCAGGATGTACAGCGTGCTCCGCACGAGATCAACCCAGAAGTTGCCGATGGCCTCGGCCTTGCGGCGGACGAACCCCCGAACGAGAGCTACCAGCACGGCCATGCCGGTCGCTGCCGACAAAAAGTTCTGGACGCCCAGGCCGACCATCTGGGTGAGATAACTCATGGTGGTCTCACCGCTATAGCTTTGCCAATTGGTGTTGGTCGCGAAGCTAACGGCGGTGTTGAAGGCCAGGCCTGGGGGGACAGCCGGCCGGTGCATGGGATTCAGGGGGAGATGCCCTTGGAGGCGCTCGATGGCATAGAGGACGAGGATTCCGAGCGCATTGAAAAGCATGACGGCAAACGCATAGCCTTTCCAGGTCATCTCCTGGTCGGGCCGGATGCCGCCAACCCGGTAGATAAGCCGCTCCACCGGGCCAAGGGCCCTGTCGATGCCGATCGGCCTCAGCTCATAGACGCGAGCCATGTAAGCGCCAAGCGGTTTCGCCAGGGCTAGAACCACTGCCATGTAGAGAATCGCCTGAATGATGGCGCCGTGCCCCACTAGAAGGCCTCCGGCTTGAGGAGAGCCACGACGAGATAGATCAGGAGCAGGAGGGCAATGATCCCGCCGATCCAGTAGATGGCCATGTCACGGCCTCCTCACCTACAAGCGCTCGCAGAGCTTCACAAGCCCAAGCGAGAGCAGCACCAGGCCAAGAGCCAAACCAATGAAAGCAGCGTCCATCACTCGGCGACCTCGGTCAACTCCTACTCGAGCTTTATGGCCTCAACAGGGCACTCTTCTGCTGCCTGCTTGGCGCAGTCTTCTGATCCGGAGGGAACGGGGTCCGTCTTGACGGAAGCCGTGTCGCCGTCCATCTCGAAAACGTCCGGGCAGGTCTGAGTGCAGAGCTCGCATCCAGTGCAGAGATCCTTGTCAACAGATGCCTTCATTGATTCACCTCCTCCCTCCCAGTGGTGTCACTATTGTTAGTCAATACCTCTTCCTTCTCCTTCTCAACGGCCACAAGCGGGGTCAGCTCGCCGCCTTCCGGCTTGCCCAGCATCCGGAAGAAGGTCTCAACGACCTTGGCTTCAAGCTCGTCCCGCTGCTTTTCGGTCATGCCGGCTGAGGTGATCTGGCCTCCAGCCACCATTTCGTGGCCACCCGCAGTACCTATGGCGCCTATCATCTGTCTTGCCATCCGGCCGGCCTTGCCGCTGACCCTGGTTGTCCTCAAAGATACAAGGATCGTGTCCTTGTGTCTACCGGTTGCAAGTGACCAGGTCATGCGCCTCAGCATCAACATCATGTCGGCGACCTGCGCGACGATGTCGGGATTGTCCACGCGCCCCAAAGTGGTCGCGATCGAGTGCTTGTAAGTGACGGCGTTGCCAATCGCCTTGTCCAGATAGGCAAAGTGCTCGCGGGTAACTATCGGCCGCCTGATCCGCGAGAGCAGCTTCTTGTTGGCCCTGGGGAACAGGGCGAGGTAGGCGGCGGAATCGGCATCGGCGACTTCCCGGCCAAGATCCTGGGTTTCCGAGGCGATCCCGTAAAACAGCGCCGTTGCCAGGTTGGTGGGGATGTCCAGCCCGCTGGCGAAGAGATACTCGGTCAGCAAGCTGGCCAGTGCCCCATAGTCCGGCCGTATGTCGAGAAATTGGGCTCGCGTGGACTTGCGCTGGGGGTGGTGGTCAATTACTCCCTTGACCTGGACGCCACGCGGCAGCGAATTGTTGCCCGTCAAGGGCTGGGTGTCCATCAGGATGATGAACTTGTGCTTTCTTATTTTAGCCTCTGAGACTTTGGTAGCATGAATCTTGAGCAGGCGCAACATAGTCCGGTTCTCAGCGCGGCCGATGATGCCGCCGTGGCCGATCTGGACCTTGATCCCCAGCTTCTTGGAGATAATGTAGCTCAGGCAAGATGCTGACGAGACGGCGTCCGGGTCGGGGTTGTCGTGGGTCAGAATCAACGCCGAATCGGCTTCGCGCAAGGCATCCAAGAGCTCCTCGAGCTTGGCCTGTGACGTGAAGACCGATGGTGCCGTGTTGCCGTTCATGTCAAGACTCCCGCTTGCGACTGCGTCCGCGTTCCTATTGCCCTATAAGACTAACTCCCCGGGCCGCCAGCCGCGGGGAGAAGGCATGCTTCAACTCCCTGGAGTGAGCGCGAAGACCGTCAAGCCATCTGTTCCCTCAGGCTCCGAGTTTCCGGAAGTCGATCTGCTGCCAAGTGCGGGATGCTTCGTCCCATCTATACAGCATCACTCTGTGCGTCTTCTCGCTGTCCGAGTACAAGTACTTCTCGGTCGACTCGCCGCCGATCCTGCGTGAGAACTTGACCTGGCGCTCCAACACCAGGGCGCGGGTCGATCGCTCCAGCTTCATCTTGCCACCGACCCCCGTAAACACGGCGGTCTCGACCTTGAGCCGCTTCTCCGGTACCTCCTCGGTGCTCTTCTCCTGGATTCCGAATTTCCTGTCTATCTCCTCAAGGAGATAGTACCACTTTTCGTCGTTCAAGCCTGCACCCCCTCAATCCACAATCTATCATGAGGCTCGAGACGTTTCAACGAATTTGGAGCATATTAGTGGAAAGCCCCGGCCTTGACAAGAAGATTCTGGAAGCCCTTGACTGGCGGCCGGGCCGATGCGATATTCAATCTGATTCGGAAAAGCGGGGTGAAATCCTCATGTATAGCGAAAAGGTGATGGAGCATTTCATGAATCCCCGGAATGTGGGGGAGATCAAAGACCCTGATGGATCGGGCACGGTCGGCAATCCGGTCTGCGGGGACATGATGACCTTCTACATCAAAGTGAAGGACGACAAGCTTGAGGACATCAAGTTCAAGACCTTCGGCTGCGGGGCGGCGATTGCGGTCTCGAGCATGGTCAGCGAGATGGCCAAAGGCAAGACCCTTGATGAGGCCATGAAGATCACCAACAAGGACGTCGCAGCCGAGCTTGATGGCCTTCCCTCTAACAAGATGCACTGCTCCAATCTCGGGGCCGATGCGCTTCACAAAGCGATCGAGGACTACCGCGCCCGGAGGGCGGGAGAGGGGGGTGACCGCAGTGAGAAATGACAAGTCGGAATCTCCGGGTCGAGGCAAGGCCAAAGCTTCTTGCCAGTGCCCGTTCTGTGATTCGCCCATGGAGGCAACCTACCCGTTCTGCAAGGCATGCGGACGTGAGATCCGGCGTTGTAGCAAGTGTGGCAGGGTGCTGGCCCCGCACGAGAAGTTCTGCCCCAACTGCAAGTAGGGAGCCGAAGCCGGCTCCCGGGGATGTTCTGAGGTGCCTCGAAAGCACGCCCTGGTCAATGGGTCGGTTTACTTGGGCTACGGCCGCGTGATTGAGCGTGGCTACGTGGTCTTCTCAGGCGGCCTGATCGAGGATTGTGGAGCTGCCACCGATTTCATTCCCACCTCCGGCACTGAAATCACCGATCTCGCCGGCAAGCTTGTCCTGCCCGGACTCGTCGATGCTCATCTTCATCTGGCGAGCTACGGGCGATCCTTGATCGAACCAGACCTGGCCGCTACTTCGAGCCTTGACCAGGGGCTCCAGGTAGTCCGAGCTTTCGCCGCTGGCCTCAAGCCCGGAGAGTGGCTTACCGGGCGGGGCTGGGATAAGCAGCGCTGGGCGATGGCAGAATTCCCAACCCGGGCAATGCTAGACCGCGCTGTGGGCGATCGCCCCGTATCCCTTACCAGCCGTGACGGCCACGTCGCTTGGCTCAATACGGCGGCGCTCCGCGAGCTGGGTCTCCACGAGAGAGTTGAGGCAGTAGAGGGTGGGGAGGTGGTCACCGACAGCGATGGGCGGCCGACCGGGATATTCAAGGAAAATGCAGCGGTGGTAGTGTGGGCCAGGCTTGGAGGCCGGAACCGGGAGCGGACGATCGAGGCAATTGCCACCGGCTCTCGCAAGCTTCGGAGCCTCGGACTGGTCGGGGCTCACACGCTTGAAGATCGCCTCGGCTCCGAGGTCATGGCTGAGGCTCTCGCTCGAGGCAAGATCGCTATCAAGCTCTTCAGGCTTCGGGAGGTTCACGAACCCGGCGAGATCGCCGACCTTGAACCCGCTCCTGGGGCCACCTGCATCAAGACATATGCAGACGGCACGCTCGGGTCGCAGACGGCCAGCATGCTCGCCCCTTACTGCGGCCAGCCTGCCAACTTGGGCATCCCAGCCCTCACTCCCGGGAAACTCCACGAGATAGTGTTCCGGGCACTCGCCAAGGGCTTTGGGGTCGCCGTGCACGCGATCGGCGACCGAGCCACTCGGGAGGTTCTCGCGGCCTACGAGGACGCGAGGAGCTGCTCCGACGAGCGGCCGGCCGCGGATCGGAGCGCGCAGCCCAAGGTGCATCCTGCGGTGCAGCCTAGCCCGCGACCCGCCGGTGGGGCGGCGCTCTTGCGCGTGGAGCATGCTCAGATCGTCGATCCTCTCGACATTCCAAGATTCGCCCAGCACCGCATAGTGGCCTCCATGCAGCCCATACATCTGGTCTCCGATCGCCATGTCGCTGACAAGTACTGGGGGCCGCGCTCGGCGACTGCTTATGCCTGGAAGCGCATCATGGATGCTGGGGGAGCAGTGGCCTTCGGTTCGGATGCGCCTATCGAGAGCCCCGATCCGCTGCGCGGGATGCATGCGGCAGTCGCGCGGTGCAGTCCGTCGGCTCCCGAGGAGGGGCCGTGGTACCCCGACGAGCGGATCCAGGCTTGGCAGGCCGTGGACTGCTACACCGTGGGAAGCGCCGCTGCCGCCTACGGCGTGGCGAACATGTGCGACGCGGTGGGCGGCCTCACGGATTCTGCTGGTTGGCGAGGAGGTCCATCGGACCGACTGGGCGATGGCAAGATCCGTCCCGGAGCGCCCGCCGACCTCACGCTTCTCGATCGAGACATCCTTGGCTCGAGCGATCCTCAAGCTCTGCTGGATGCCGCCGTTGTGGGTACAGTGGTGGGTGGCGACCTGGAATTCAATCCGTGATGTGGCACGAGCTGTGCATATAAACAGGGGTGCGGGCTGGACCACTTGAACGAACTTGCGGGTTTGTGCTCTAATCGGTGCGGGGGGTAGGTGCAAAATGCGACCGGATGCAGTTGGGCATCTCGCAATCCGCAACCTTGTCGTTCCAGTGGCTGCCATCTTGCTTGTGTCGCTGGTCGGCTGGGCAAGCCCAGCAGCGGGCGGCACCTACACTCAGACTCTCGCCTTCTCCGAGCGCGACCTCACCTGCTCACGAATTGGGAACTACGATCTGGTAGCGCTTGCCGGGGCCAGGTGGATGGATCAGCCTGGGGCTCCGCGGTTGCCGCTCGTTCCGGTTCGGATAGCGCTGCCTTCCGGAGCTGCCAACGCAGCCGTCTCGATTGTGGTGGGGGACAGCATCGTCCTTCCCGGCACTTACGCGATCCTCGCGGCGGAGCCTCCCGAGCCTGTGGGAGCCGTCGCGCGGGGCCGACCTGTCGAGCCTGACCCAGAGGTCTATGGTTCGCCCGAGGCCTACCCACGGCACGCCGCCGTGGTTGCCGGCATGGGCACGATAGCTGGCTCCACCATATGTGACCTTCTGGTGTACCCCTTGCGGTATTCGCCGAGCGAGCGCAAGCTCATGCTCTACACCCAAATCACCTTGCGCTTAGACTTCGTGGACGCGGCTGTCGCTCCCGGTTCGGCCCAAGAGCCCGTCTCGCCCGAAGCTTTCTCACTTGTGACGAGGCTCGTGGCGAACCAGGCTGAGCCCTATAGGTGGACATCGCGCCTGGTGGGGGACCGCGTGCCGCAGGGCAGCGGCCAGGTTGACTATCTGATCATCACCAGCGACTCGCTCCGGGCTGCTTTTGAACCGCTCAGGCAGTGGAAGATGAGAAAGGGACTGGTAAGCGAGATCGTCAGCGTCGAAACTATCACCGGTGCTTATCCGGGAGCCGATCTTGCTGAGAAGATAAGGACCTGCATCAGGTACTTCCATTGCGAACGCGGCACCGAGTGGGTGCTTCTGGGAGGGGACGTTGAGATCATCCCTGCTCGGAAAGCCTATATCCCCATTTCAGACAGACCTGATGTGCCTTGCGACCTCTACTACGCCGATCTTGACGGGACCTGGAACGATGACGGGAACCTTCATTGGGGTGAGGTGCCCTCGGACAACGTGGACATGTATGCCGATGTCTTCCTCGGACGGGCGCCGGTTGCCACGGCGGATGAGGCTGCCACCTTCGTCAATAAGGTGCTGACCTACGAGGGATGCTACCAGCTGCCTGTGGACTACCAGCTTAGGATGGCCTTCCTGGGTGAGATTCTCTGGGGGGACCTCCAGCATCCCCAGGACCCCGAGTACACCGACGGAGGAGTTGCCAAGAACCTGGTTCAGTCACGCTACGTGCCGGCGAGGTTCTCCATTGACAAGCTCTACGAATCCTCTCACAACCTCAATCGAAGCACGGCCCTGAGCGCTCTCAATCATGGCCGGGGCTTCATCAACATCTGCTGCCATGGCTTTTTCAAAGAGATAACAGTGGCCAGTGACTACCTCAGTGATACGGATTTCGCCGCCCTCGCCTCCGGCAACCGCTACGGCTTGATGTACTCGACCACGTGCCTGAGCGGAGGCTTCGACCAGAGTGATTGCATCGGCGAGGCATGGGTCCTGGCCCCGCAAGGCGGGGGCTTCTACATCGGCAACTCCAGATACGGATGGGACGAGCCAGGCTACCCGGGCGACGGGCCATCTGACCTGTACGACCAGGAGTTCTTCTCGTCGGTGTTCTTGACGGGCTTCACCAATCTCGGCAAGGCATTCGCTGATGCCAAGCATGAGTTTGTGGGAGAATCGCGCTCTGATCCCTACATGCGCTACGTGATGTACGATCTCAACCTGCTAGGGGACCCCGAGCTGCCTCTGTGGACGGACACGCCCGAGGCCATCACCGTCACTGCGCCGGCGAGCCTGGACACCACTCCGCAGGTCTTCGCCGTCAATGTGATGAACGGCGCGGCACCGCTTGCTGGTGCGAAAGTCTGCCTCTGGAAGGAGGGAGAGGTCTATGTGGTGGGCGAGACCGATGGCTCAGGCAACGCAAGCCTTGCCATGGACGCCATGACGCCGGGCACGCTCCTCCTGACGGTAACCGCTCCGAACATGCTGCCCTATCTGGGCCAGGCGACCGTCGGAGTGCCACACCTCGCTCCACCCTCCGAGCTGGTTGCGGCTGAGGGGACCGGGCCGTGCGTCAAGCTGGCCTGGTCGAAGATCATTGATGGCGGACTTGCCTCCTACCGCATCTACCGCAACACGTCGGCCGCGCCGGTGCTCTATCATACGGTGGCGGCTGCCGAGACCACCTTCTGCGATACCGCGGTCGCGATTGGCGGCACTTATTACTACTGGGTGAGCGGCCTCGATTCTCTTGGCCGCGAGAGCGCTTACTCGGACATGGCGGTGGTCCAAGTGCGAGGTGATGGCTCGGTGCCGGATGCTCGCGGTGACCATGGGGTTAGGGTGGTCGTGACGCCCAACCCGTTCCGGGCCTCGACGCGCCTCACCGTCGATATCCCGCACGCCTCCGGGGCGAGTGTCGCGGTGTTTGATGTTCGCGGCCGATGCGTCGCTCGGCCGGCGCTCGAGCGCAGCCACGGGAGTAGCTGGATGGCGGTGTGGACCGGCGACGACCAGGCCGGTGGGCAAGTCCCGCCGGGCGTTTACTTCGTGACCGTCACTTCAGACCGGTTGCGGGAAACGCTCAAGGTGGTGCGCCTCAAGTGATCTCTTCCGGTCTCATCTGATCCTCAGCACCTTTCGAACCAGATCTGAGTGCGCGGTTTCCAACCTCAGGAAGTAGATCCCCGGTGCTGCCTCGGCCCCCGCGAGCGAGCGACCGTCCCAAGTGATAGCGTGAAGGCCGCGAGCGCTTTCTCCGGGGATGGTCCTGACCAGCCGTCCCTCGACTGAATAGACGTTGAGCGCGACCGGTGCTCGGTCGGGCAGGAAGTAGGTCAAGCTGACGCTTTCGCGGAACGGGTTGGGGACTACCGAGATGATGCCGGGTTTGCTGCCCAGGTTGGCAGTCGACTCCTGGGAGGCGACGAAATCGGGAGTTCCCGCCACGAGGGTGAAGGCGCGGCTGCCTTCGATCTCGAAATTGTAGGGCAAGCCTGCGCGGTCAAGCCTCACGCCGGTCCGGAGATCATAGATAAACACATCCCAGGTAGCGGGGATATCGCCCGTCGTCGTGAGATCTAAGGCAGCGTGATCTCGCCTGGAAGCCTCGACCGAGAAGTCCCACGAAGCCCCGTCGCTTGAGGTGGAGCGCATGTCTGCCATGTACATGCCGGACTTGGCGCCCCAATCATCGTGCTTGAAGACGGCCCGGAGGTAATCGCCTATGGCGGGCGGTTCGTGAAGATCGAGGGGATCCCACCCATCGCTGGCCTTGGGGCTCATGCCTGCCAGTGCCGGCTGGGCCCCGCTGCCACTTGACTTAACGCTGATGCTGACGCTGAAATTCGCCACGCCGGCAGAACCCAGGGCAAGGCCGGGCTGGACTTGGACCTGGTGATTGGGATCCGGGTCAAGCCAGAGGCCCACATCAGTATTGCTGGCGTTGTAGATCCAGTACCCCGACCAAGGCAGGAGCTCCGACTGGAGGGGCTGGTAAGCGCCGTCGTAAGCGACCAGGTTGTTCTCGACCAGCACCGTGTCGGAGCCGACCACGTTAAGCTCACCGATGGGGTAAGTCACTTGGCCGAACCTGACGCGAGCTGAGGACCAGTTGGTCGGGAAGCCAAACGGCGTGCCAATCTGGTTCCAGCCCTTGGCCAGCTCGACTGTGAAAGGCCGGGAGGGATTGGTAGTGACGCCGCTCGCGTCGAAGGTGCGCGCCGCCGAAGATATGAGCCAGAATGCTCTTCCGGGCGCGAAGTCCCCGGCCGAGGGATACTCGTCGTAACAGGCGTCGGCGCATCCGGCACGTGTGCCGTTCCATCTGCCCAGCCGCCAGTTCTTCTTATTGTACTTTCCGAAGTCGTCGGCCAGCACGCTGTCAGGGCTGCCGTTCGTGGGGATACCCGGCACTGACACCATCCGGTACTTGTCCGCCGGCAATTCAACAGCCGAGGAAAGGTCGGCAAAGTAGATGGCGAGATTGATCACACTGTCGGGTGCGCCCTCGGGGTAGCGGCTGATGTTACCGTTGTTATCCGAGGCTTCGAGGTAATAGACCAGCCCGCGCTCGCTCACTGACGATGCCGGCAGATCGGCCGCATAGGTGCTGTCCTCGCCTTTGGCGAGCCGGGCCTCGGTGAAGGTCGCCGCGCCGCCGTCGCGGTAATAGAGCGCTGCTGAGTCAACTCCCGTGCCCAAGTCGGTTATGTGAGCACGGATTGCTGCGGATGCGCCGGCAGCCACCGCTTTGGCAGGCTGGTGGACGATCATTGGAGGGACGTGGTCGAACAGCATGCCTACGAGGCCTGCCGAGAGACTGTAATTGCCCACGGCGAAGGTCCCGGGGGGCGATGGCTGGCCGAAGGTGTAGATCATGTCGTATTGGCCTGCCGTGCCGCGGCCGCCTCCCTCAGTTGCGCCCGAGGCGGGTATAGTATAGTCAGCCAGGCAAGGACGGGCAACCCAGGCGCACCAGCACACCGCTAAGGCGGCAAGGAGAATCGCTCTCGGTTTCATCTCAAGCTTCCTCCGTCCAAGTACTACTGGCCGCCGGCCGGGCGCTCGTCACTGCGAGCCTTGCCCAGCGCAGGGGTCGGGTAGGTGCTCGAATCATAGGGGAAAAAGACGGCAACCAGCGATGGCCTGTCGATCCGGTTCTGGGCCCCGGAGTCGATAGTTGTCAGGATATGCGTCAAGAAATTGACTGTATGCTGCCCCTTGGAGACCGCCAGCACAGTTGTGCCTCCAATCACCTTTGACGGAACGTATAGCCCACCCACGTAGTAGACCGTGTCCTGCATGCTGCTCGTGACGAAGTAGTCGTAAGGCCCTGTTCCATCCAGTGCGACGCCGTAGCGGGCGATGTAGCGCAACGCAACCACCACGGGCGGACAGCACACTACCGTTGTGTCAAGCAGCTGGCTGCCAGAGAAGGAGACCTCGACGAATCCGTCGACCGGGGCATCGAACGAGACCGATCGTACGACCACCGGTGAGGTTGAGTTCGACTCAAACCTGGTAGTGTCCGTCACCGGGTGAGCCACCATAGGCGGGTAATGGTGGGCAAAGGGGATATCGCTCGCGTCATCGGCGTGAGCGAGAGTCACGTCCCCAGTCAAGCCGCCGCCCGAGAGGCCGGTACCCGCCGTGACCGAGGAGATGTCGCCAATTTCGGCGTGCCTGTGAAGCGTCGTGAGCCCGCCGCCCGTGAGCTCGGCCCGCTCTCCCGCAGTCAAGAGTCTGGAATCGGTCGTTATGACCGCAGTCCCGGTAATCCGCTCCGGACTCATCGTGCCCGTCGTAATCGCGGATGCGTCGGTCGTCACATTATCGATGCCGTCAGCCAAACCTGACGGGACATCCTTCAGGTTGTCCCAGTTGACCAGATTGGAGCCCACATTGGGCGGGGTGCCATCACTGGTGATCAAGGAATCCTTAAGGGCATACTGGGGATGGTCATTGTCCAGGAGGCCCGTCAGCTCTCCGTGGTCGGTGATCCCGGTATTAGTATCATCCACGCCATCACCGAAACCGGCCGGCACCCCGTTCAGGTTGTTCCAATTGACCATGTTGGAACCCTGGTTGGGAGGGTTGCCGTCGGACGTGCTGAGCTGAGTCTGGGTGTAGTACCTTGAATCGTGAGTGTGACTGGCTCCGGCGAACTGCGAAGAATCGTAGCCGTCCAGTTTGTCTGCATTGGCGGCCATATCCGCGTGGGCTGCGCTGGTCGCGGTCGAAGCCGTGTCGGCACGGGCGGCCCGCTGGGCCTTGGCGGACTGGAAGGCGTATCCGACGCTCGCGATTTCGCCCCGGGGCGTGATCTCGGGACCGTCAGCGATGGCCACCGCAAGCCAGCGCCTTGATCCGCTGAACACGCTGTCCGGGATGGCATTGGTGCTGCCCAAGAGGACGCTGAAGATGCCGTTGGTGAAAGTCACGTCCTGAACCTCGGTCCACAGGGAAGTGCCCCCGCTCGCGCTGTCATAAATCGTGAACCGCACGCTCTTGGTCCCGTTCACGGGCGTGCCGCTCTCGGCCAGCATGCCCTGGTAGTTGATAGTAGCCGGCACTGCCTTGAGACCGCCGGCAGCTACGAGGGCGAAGCTAATTGCGAGCGCAGCCAATATGCTGCTGCGCCTGATCATCCCTGTCTTGGGCGTACGATCCGGTTTCATGGCTTTCTCTCCTCCTGGTCACTGGCCTCACGGTTCGGTCGCACTAGCTACTGGGTGGGAGGTTCCGGGAAGCCCGGGAGATCCTCGCGGGCTTTCTCCCCTCGTCCAATCAGGATTGCGGTCGCGGTGCCTGCCAGCACGCTTGTCCCAATGATCCACACCCACTTGTTCTTGTAGAAGGGCGTGCCGCCCCGGGCGTTCTCGCTGGGAGCAGGGGTCGGCGCCTGCTCCGGAGGCGTGCTAGAGAGTCCGTCCAGGCCGTCTTCCGACATGATGATCCGCGTGTTCGTGGCCCGTGCGCTCGGCGCGGGCGCTTCCACTTTGCCGGGCCTGGCCCCCAATGAATCCGGTGGGACGCCCGTCGCGTCGGCTGCGGCCGCGAGCTCGCAAGCTGTGAGGTTAACCACAAGAGCTATCGCCACCCAGGCGAGAAGCTTTTTGGGTTGTGACTTCATGGCGTGTACCTCCAGCGCTATGGTTTCACAGCGTCCAATGGCTGTCAAGCGACACGTCCGGTGGTGACCGGCGTGCGATCTCCATTGACCGCTGCTGGCACCGCTGATAGACTTGCTGCCTTGGGGACTCGACGTTGAGCGGGGCCGGTCCCCGGCAGACTGGCTTCCTGAGGCAAGGAGGGCTCCAATGAGATGGCTGGGGGTTGTGCTTGCGGTGCTCGCGGTAGTTGGGACCGGCTGGATTTCGGTGGGCCGGGCCGCTGAGACGCCGGGCCTTGAGAAGGGCGCGCGGGAAGTGGTTTTCACTTTCGATTCCTGGGCGCTCCGCTCCTACAACGGGGGCATCGGTATCCGCTATTTTGTGACCGACGGCCTGGCCCTGAGACCCGGGCTGGATTTCGGAATCAATGATCACTCGACTCACGAAACACTTGCCGGGTCGAGCGGCTACCAAACCGACAGCACTGACACTGATAACAATAGCGTGGGCTTTTCGGTCTATCTCGAGAAGTACTTTGCCGGATTCCAGAAGATTGCCCCCTTTGTGGCGGTCGGTGTGGCCTACACCTATACTTCCTCGGACAACACATCGATTCACCACACCTACGCGGAAAGCGTGTCCGACCAGGACTATTGGTCGGACTGCGCTCACAGCCGCCAGCACAACATCGACGTCATTGGCGCGTTCGGCATCCAGTGGTATTTCACCGATCATATCTGTCTCGGGGGCCAATACAATCTCGCGATTAGCCACTGGTGGGAAAACTCGGACCGCACGGAAGCGATTTACCGGGGGTCTGAAACCGAAATCAGGACTATTATGAGCGATGACGATGGGACCAGCACCAGCCTAGACGCCGCGAAGCTCATGGTCTCAATTCGGTTTTGATATTGAGCAGGCTCCCTGCCTAGCGCGCTGAGGCGGCGCGTGGTCTCTTGGCCTTCTTGCGGGTGCGAGCCCCCGGGTCATCTGAAGCATCTCGGACAATCTCTTCGGCTATAATTCTCAAGATCTCTGCAACGCTCCAGGCTTGGGCAATGCAACCCCTGGGCTTGTAAGGGGGATCCCCATCGAAGATCTCCGATACCTGCCCGAGCCCGGCCTCGGAAAGATGACTCGCGAAAGCCTCGAGGATCTTTGATGCATAAGCGATCGTTTCCTTGGTGTGGCCGTAGGCGCGGAAATACGCTGTGAGGTAGGGGCCAACGAGCCAGGCCCACACTGTGCCCTGGTGATAGGCATGATCCCTGGCCTCGAGGTCTCCGCAGTAAACCCCCTTGTAGCGCGGATCATTGGGTGTGAGGGTCCTCAGACCGTAGGCCGTCGCGAGCTCGCGGCCGACCACTTCCAACACCGGCTTCCAGTGGGAGGCCTCAAGCACCGGGTGACTCAGGCTGATCGCAATCACCTGGTTGGGCCTGAGTGATTGATCTTTGTAGGCTCCGTCGAGGTAGTCGTACAGGCAATCGCGGCTGAAATCCCAAAACTGCCGGTTGAAGGTCTCATAGGCCTTGGTCGCCATCTCATCGTAGGTGCGCTCCTCGGCCAGGCCGCCAAAGTCCGGGCAGAACTCAACCATGATCCTGAGCGCGTTGTACCATAGAGCATTGATCTCAACCGCCTTGCCGATGCGGGCGGTGACCACCTTGTTGCCGACCTTGGCGTCCATCCACGTCAACTGGACCCCGGGCACGCCGCCCCTCAAGAGCCCGTCTTCATCAACCTTGATGCCGTACAGCGTCCCGTCGATGTGGGCCCGCATTGCGTCCCGGAGGTTCGGCATGATCGCGGCGACCAGGTCGGCGTCGCCGGTGGCGTCATAGTACTTGCGCACCGCCTCAAAGAACCAGAGGGTCGCATCGATGGTGTTGTATTCCGCCTTCTCGGCGAAATCCGGGAACAGGTTGGGTAGGAGGCCGTGGCTCATGCTCGCCGCGTAGGTCTTAAGCACCAACCTCGCGTCATCGTAGCGGCCCGTTACCAGCATCAAGCCAGGAAGGCTTATCATGGTGTCCCTGCCCCAATCCGAGAACCAGGGATACCCGGCGATCACGGTCCGCCCGTCCTCACCCCGCTTGACCACGAAAGCATCGGCCGCTGCCAGGAGCTGGCGGCCTAGCTGGTGCTCGGCGATTGCGGCAAGCCGCTTGCGGGTTCGCGCGTCCAGGGTAGCCGCGCCGGGCGGCTCAAGGCCGCCCGCCGATGCCGAGGCGGCATCCCTGCCCGCCTTGGAGCGGGCAGGCGGCTCCCCCAGCATTCCGGCCTGGATCCTGGCACGCCGCGCCCTCTCGGTCTTCTCCAGGTCTGGGCCGGCAGCGGTCGCCTCGCGGGTGGAGAAGGCCAGACAATGGGTGTTTCCATCGGTGAAGGAAAACGTGACCGTGCCCGGCGAGTAGAGATCCTCGTTATATGAATAGCCCTGCTCCTTCTCCCGCCGGTAGTGGTACTGCCGGTACCAGTAGCCCGAGGGCTCGTATTTCCCCGGCGTGAACGTCAGATGAAGGGTCGGCATGTGGCGATAGGGCGCCATCCTCACCCGTCCCGGCGAGCTCTCCACCGTCCGGTCAAAGTCCCGGTTCTCCTTCATCAACAGGTGGTGGCTTCGGAAGGCCAACAGGGGGCGTACCTCCAACTTCACCTGGCTCCTGCGAGGCCCATTGGGCAGGGTCTCCATCGAGTAGGTGACCACGGTGGTATTCTCGCCGTAGACCATGAAGATCGACTTTTCGAGCTTCACGCCGCCAACGGTGTAGGTGAAGACCGGAAATGGGTCCAGTCTCACTTCGTCGATATAGCGGAAGCCGTCAGGGAAGATGGTGTCCTCATACTCACTGCCTGCCAGTTCAAAGCGGGCCTCGCCAACCACGAGCGCCTCGTCAACCCGCGAAACCAGGAGCAGCCGGTCGACCGGGGGACGCATCGCGGCGACGAGGAGGCCGTGATACTTGCGGGTGTTTATGCCGAGAACGGTCGATGAGGCGTAGCCGCCGAGGCCATTGGTCTCGAGCCACTCGCGGCTCAGGGCGGCATCAAGATCGTGCAGGTGTTTCCGATCTAGCTTGATCATGCCTACTCGTGGCCTTCAAGGGCGATCAGAAACCGGGTGATCCGCGAAGCCTCCTCGGGACTGATCCAGGTGACGTCCTTCTGGCGCATCGCTTCTACGGACTGCTGCCATTGCTCGGGAGTCTTCCTGGCCGAGAGGGGCTTGTCCAGCCTGTGGCATTTGGAGCACTTGACGACGAAGAGCTCCTTCTCAAAGCTGAGGTCCTCTCCGATCCTCGGCGTGATCTCCCCAGGCACCTTGCCCACAGCCCTGACCAGATAGAAGGCGCTCGAAGTCGAGAAGATCACGAAGACTACTGCAAACAGGATGCTCCCAATGGTCAGGAGCCGGTTCCTGAGCTCCGGGTACCTCTCGACTATGAGCACTTTGAGGACCACCAGCGGGATGAAAAGCACAGCGAACAGAAAGTGAACCGCGCCTCGGGGGCTCAGGTCCGACGCCTGACGCACGTCCATCACGATGCACATCACCGCCACCACTATGTAGAGAATGACAGCGATCATGCCTGCTCCTCGGTGAATCATGCGGAGGGCCTTGGCGTGTGGCGTATGTGGGGCTCCTAGCAGGTGCAGCATCGAGATGAAGCTGATCGTAGAGAAAACGAAGAACAGCGTTCCAACCAGAACCTTGACGCCGATTATCGACATTGAGCGCTCCTGCTTAGTCGTGCGGGTTCGGAGTGCAGGTTAGCAGGCGCCGCCGGCCCTGTCAATCAAAATGGGATGGTCCGGCTCAGTGGATCAGCTTGAGCCAGTCGCCGAAGATGAACTGGAAGCGGCCGATCAGTAGGCTGACTCGGCCCATCACGTTGTACCCGAATGTGGCTCCGAAACCGATCATCAGGAAAGTAATGCCGACCCTGGATATGCCCTTGAGCGTGCCCCGGTGCTCCGCCGAGAAGTAGAAGTAGATCAAGGTGGTCACGACCCCGATGAAGAGCACCGACAATGACACCGCTTCCTTGAGCGGGACCGCGGTGGGGTTGAACATGGTGCTTTCCGCCTGCTGGAGGATTCTCACCTGAATGTAGGAGGGGATCACGTAGCCGGCCCAGGCCGCCACATAGAAGGCCACCGGGTAGCGGGAGATCCACTCGAACTTGCGGCTGAGCCTGGTGAACATCATGATGCCCAGGATGCCGCCCACCACCAGCAGGATACGGTGGTCGACGAAAACCGGCACCACCAGCTTCTTGTAGGCTGCCGAGAAGAAGTACTGGATCAGATAGTAGCCGGCGGATACGCCCACCAGAAGGTGCTCCGCGAACTTGAAGAAGGGATTGTCCTTGTAAAGGAAGGAGAAGATCGCCAGGGTCAGTATGGCGGCTACCCAGACTCCAAGCGAAGCTATCATGCTCTCTCGCCCTGCCGCTTCCCGCGCCGCTTGCCTCTGCGCGACATGAAGAAACCGACGTTGCCCACGATTATGAAAGCGACCATCAAGCCGTGAGCTACCGATTGCGCGTCCATTCCGCGGGTGGCCAGCGCCGGTTTGTGGAGAAGCGACTCGTACTCGGCCGCTCCCTTGAGGCCTCCCAGGAAACCCAGGATTTGATGGGCCTGGTAATAGGGATAGATCAAGATCGCCTGAATCGCAGTATTGCCTGAGATAAGCTTAACGCCGTACCGCCCGTTGGCTAGCATCGCCCAGTACTCCGAAAGGCCGCTGCCCGAGATCGACACGATCAGGCTGATGTCCTTGTAGGTTTCCACGCGCTTCATCAGCGGGATCTCTTTGGTGGCCTTGCCATACTGGTCGGTCGGATAGGTGGCCTTGAAGCTCTCGCCGAGCCTGAGGATCGTGCCCGACCAGTCGGGGTTGTAGCCGAGGAACACATAGTCCTCGCCGTAG
>DATKKY010000216.1:0-3586 GCA_035542695.1 bacterium
TATCGCTGTAGCCCCGGGATTCGGCTGGATCCCGCCCCAGGAACAATCCTCTACGGATTGGGTATAATACCAATGATGAGAGTCCCTCTGAGGCAGGCAAATGCTCGAGCATAGCGGTCGCCACCGTACGGTTCCGAAGACAGCGCCGGGGCTGCTACCGGTCGCCCTGGCCGGAATGATGCTCGCCTGCACTTGCCTTGCCGCCCCCGCCAGCGATCGTCCCGGAGCCACGCTGCCGCCCATTGCCGTGGTCGTGGACGTTCGGCCCGGGCTCTGCCCCAACCATCTCAGACTGGAAAGCCTGCTTACCATACCGGTGGCGGTCCTGGGCACGATGGACTTCGATGTAACCAACATTGACCCGACCACAGTCCGGCTGTCCCGGGACGGGTTAACCGGCGATTGTGCGCCGCTGGATTGGGCCTACGCGGACATAGGAACCCCCGTGATCGGTTCCTCCCCAGAGTGCAACGATCCACGGGGCGATGGACTTGACGACCTGTGCCTGGTGTTCTCAATCCCGGACCTTGGCGTGGCGCTGGGCCTCGGACACCTTAGCGGAGAGACTGTCCCGCTGACCCTGAGCGGGAAACTGGTCACCGGCCAACCCATCCAGGGCATTGACTATGCGGTTCTGATAAGCGGGCCATGGGGAAATGGAAGACCGACTGACGAAGTAGGGCTCCTCCCAACCCAGGAAGGCAAGCTAGCTTACTATACCAATACGACTGATCACATCACCCTGGCGATCTACGATGAGCGCGGCCGGCCTATGGCGACCCTGGTCGATGCCGACCGATCACCGGGCATCTACCAGGCGGTTTGGCCAAGTGCCGGCCCAGACGGCCACACAACCCCGCCGGGCACCTATTTTGCGAGAATAACCAACAGCGTGACCGGCACCACCAACAAACTTACCTTGCCCGAGTAGCATTTCGGATGGTCTCTGTGGTATAGTGATGGGGCAAACCGCGCCGTGCGCGCGGGTAACTAGATGCGAGGGGCAACTATGGCACGGAGATTGTTGGTAGCTGTCACTGCATTGGCTGTAGCTCTTGCCACATCGGCCTCCCTGGCTCTCGCCGGAGCCAATAGCGGGCACAAGCTTGCGATTCACGTGAAGGCGCATCCAACCTCCTGCACCTCTGGCTATCCGACCTTCACAAACTGCAACCAGATCATTTACACCTACGTCGGCTCCGGGGACGTTGATGTGATGCCGGTGTTCTACGACCTTGCCGAGTACACGGTCAACGAGTTGGGTCTCACCTGGCCCGAGGGAGCGTGGGGCTCAGGATCATGGGTCAGGTGCAGGGGCGATCTAGCTGTGGGCACCATAAACCACTCCGGTGGAGCGGGCTACCCCAATGATGTCAGCGGCACGGCCATAGCTTGGTCCACTTGCCAGCGGAAATGGTGCAGCACCCCTGGTTACCTCTGGCTCTCGGTGTCAACCACGGGCACGGTATGCCCGGCGCCAGACCCACCGACCGGGGATTATGGAGTGGTGGACTGCGCCGCTGAGCCCGGTCCCTACTATGATTACCCGGAGAGGACCTACTGCGCCGGCATATTCGGAGCTGTGGGTGATGACCCTTGCAACCAGCCAGGAGCCGCCAACAGCAGCTGGGGTGAGATCAAGTCTATGTTTGGCCGATAGCCTCGAAGAGCGCTGTGCTGAGGTACCTCTCCCCGGCATCCGGCAGGACCGTCACGATCAACTTGCCCCGGTTCTCCGGCTGCGCCGCTAGTCGGCTGGCCACTGCCACCGCTGCCCCGCTCGAGATCCCGCAGGTGATGCCCTCTTCCAGATGCAAACGGCGGGCGAATTCGATGGCCTCTTGGTTAGACACGGTGGCGATCTCGTCCACCAGGCTGAGATCGAGAACGTCAGGCTTGAAGCCCGCTCCGATGCCCTGAATCCTGTGTGGACCGGGCTTGGGCTCGTCGCCCTTGCGGATGGCGCTGAGAACCGCGGAATCGATCGGCTCCACCGCCACAGACCAGATCGTTTTCTTCCTGGCCTGCTTGATGTACCGGCTCACGCCGGTGATGGTGCCGCCGGTACCGACACCTGCAACGAAGATATCGACCTTGCCGTCGGTATCGTTCCAGATCTCGGGACCAGTCGTCTTGAAGTGAATCTCCGGATTGGCCGGGTTCTTGAACTGCTGGGGCATGAAGTACTTCGCCGGATTCGAAGCGAGGATATCCTCGGCCCCGGCAATGGCGCCGGTCATTCCCCTAGAACCTTCCGTCAGCACAAGTTCGGCTCCGAATGCCGCAAGCATCTTGCGCCGTTCAACCGACATGGTCTCCGGCATAGTGAGCAAGAGTGGATAGCCGCGCGCTGCGCATACGAACGCCAGGGCTATGCCCGTGTTTCCGCTGGTGGGCTCGATCACGGTGACATCTCGAGAGCCCTGCCTGAGCTGGCCACCGCGCTCGGCAGCCCAAATCATGGCAGCGCCGACGCGGCACTTGACCGAGTAAGCGGGGTTCCGGCCCTCGATCTTGACCACGACTGTTGCCGCGAGGCCGCGCGTTATCCTGTTGAGGCGGACCAGGGGTGTGTTGCCGATACTCAGGCTGTTGTCGTCGAAGATTCTGGCCATGGCCACTAGCCTAGCACAAAATGGTCAAGTACGCCACTTCACTCACGATGCCCACTAATAGCTGCATGCGCGAGGTGACATCGCAAATGCCACTACTGCGGAACCGAGCCCCCTATTCCCTGCCATGCGCCTGCTCGAGGGCCTCGATCCGTTGTCTCAGGCTCTCGTTCTCGGCCTTGAGCTCCTTGATGGATTCGACCAGCACGGGAATGATCTCGCTGTAGGCGACCGCCTTGTCCCCGTTCGGCCCTTCCTTCACTACCTCCGGCAGTACCTTTTCCACTTCCTGGGCGATCAGTCCGTAGTGCCGGCCTTCGGGGAGGCCCTTGTCGGGGAACTCAGCCCGGCGCCATTCGAAGGATACGCCCCGGAGCGCGAGCGCTTTGGAAAGTGCAGCCTCGATCGGGGCGATCTTGTCCTTGAGCCTTGCGTCGGAGCTCGACCACCCGCCGGTGGAGTAGGCTGTCCCGGCGACGTAGAGCTTGTAGCCCGAGGTGTTGGTCGTCCCGATGCCGACGTTGCCGAGAGTGTCAACAGCCACATGGGTGACGTTCTTGGCTCCTAGCCCGTGGTACCGCAGCTCGAACTGCTTGCCATTGTCGCTGTCGTTGCGCAGGTCCCAGTAGGCCTTGCCGTTCTCAGCAAGGTAGAGTATCGCATCCTGGTCCGTCACCGCGTCCACGGATATTGCCGTGTGGCCGCTGCCCGTTGTCGTAAAATGCCCGACCACCTCCGTGTAGCCGTTCACTCCACCCCAAGCTGTGCCCGCCCCCATCACGTCGAGGAGGTTCTGAGGGATGATCGCCCCAACCCCCACACGATAATTGCTGAGGTTCACGTTCATGTTGCCGATCGAAATCAGATTATCGAACCCACCCCAGGTAATTCCGCCCTTGAGCGTGCCATCATAGTAGAAGTAGATGCCCGAGGCCGGATGCGAACCCTGGTCCGTAGAATTCAACGCCAGATAC
>DATKKY010000217.1:0-3223 GCA_035542695.1 bacterium
TGAAATGGTGGGGGCGGCCGCCCGCGGCGACCCCCAGGCCATATCCTTCCCGCGGCCGGTGATGCCTCGAGGCTATGAGTTCTCGTTCAGCGGCCTCAAGACGGCAGTCCGGTATTTCATCGATCGGCACCAGGGTGAAATCTCTCAACCGATGGTGGCCGACATCGCCGCCAGTTTCCAGCAAGCGGTGGTCGAAGTGCTGGTCGGCAAGACGGTGCGAGCTGCCGTCGAGACCGGCACCAGGGTGATTTCGGCCGTGGGCGGCGTGGCTGCGAATTCGGCGCTGCGGGCGGCCCTCTCGAGCGCGGGCGAGGCCTCGGGACTCAAGGTGCTCCTGCCGCCGCCGGCACTCTGCACCGACAACGGCGCGACCGTCGCTGCGACCGCCTACCTCCGCAGGAAGCTCGCGACCTCCGGTGGCCCCATCTCACCCTATTCCACCCGGGCCTACTGAACGCTCGCGACCGCTTCCGCCCCTGCCAGTTGCCGCCTGCCCCGAGGCATTGCAGGATGCAACCTCAATTGCAGATTGCGTCTTGCATCTCCCCTTTGCAGCGCCCCGGGCACCGCACCCTCGGCCCCGCCGCGCTAACCTCTTTATCCCAAACGCTTAGCGTCAGAGCCTCCGGGCGCTTGGTTCCGGATGCTGGCACGGATATTGCGATTTCGAGGCGACCGAAGGCTCAATTCTAAGGGGAGAGGATTGGATGATCGGCCCTGTTCTCAAGAAGCAACGCATCCTTATTGTCGATGATGAAGAGCACATAAGGAAGATCGTCAAGTTCCAGCTGGAAAAAGAGGGCTTCGAGGTCGTCACAGCCGAGGATGGCGTTGAGGCCTTGAAAGCCGTCGAAGCGTGCCTGCCTGATTTGATGTTGCTGGACCTGATGATGCCCAACATGGACGGCTACGAAGTCTGCAAGCGCCTCAAATCCAATTACCAGACCGTTCACATCCCGGTGATCATGGTAACGGCCAAGGCCGAGCTGGAGAACAAGCTGCAAGGTTTCGAAGATGGGGCCAATGACTACATCACCAAACCATTTGCCATAACTGAGCTCCTGGTCAGGATCAAGAACTGCCTGCAGTGGAGCCAGCTTCAGCGGCAGGCCAATCCGCTGACTGGACTGCCCGGCAATCTCGCCATCGAGAAGCAAGTCGAGCAGCGGCTCGCAAGCGGCACCCGCTTTGTCTTCATGTATGCCGATATCGACAACTTCAAGGCTTTCAATGACCACTACGGCTACCGCCGCGGCGACGACGCCATAAGGCTTACGGCCGAGATAATGGGTGAGTCGGTCAAGCTCTGCGGCAACAGCGATGACTTCGTCGGGCACATCGGCGGCGATGATTTCGTCATCATATCCACTCCCGCCAAGGCCGACGCCGTGGCATCCAACATCGTCAAGACGTTTGATGAAAGGATAGTGAACCTCTTCTCCAGGGAAGACCTCGAACGCGGTTACGTCGAGGTCGCCAATCGCAAGGGCACAGTCGACAGGTTTCCTCTGCTGACGATTACGATTGCGATGGTCACGAGCGGCAAGGGCCGAGTTGACCACATCGCCCAGATAAGCGACATCGCCTCCGAACTCAAGCGGTACGGCAAGTCGCTCGAGGGCAGCATCGTCGTCAAGGAGAGGCGCAAGAACGGTCAGGCTGTCCCGGTGGGAAGGGTCGAAGCCGGTGAAGACCGCTGAAACCAACCCTCGGTTTTATCGCCGATTGGCGCTCCCCGCTCTGCTTCTGGCAGTCGGCATCTTGGCCGGCTTTCTCACCCACTTGGCTCTCCGGGAGAGCCCGGACAGCTGGTACAAGAATCTGCTGGTCACCTTCCCATTGGTGATGGCAGCCGGCACTCTCACGCTGCTCTTCGTCAGGGCGAGGATAAGGCTGGAGGCCACGATCGCAGCGCTCCAGCGCTTGGTGGACGAAGCCAACCAGCAGGCCACGGCCGAGAGCGACAACATCGCGATCCTCTATGAGGCCAGCCAGGCGACTTCTCAGGAAGCGGAGCCGGGCGGCATAATGGACACCTTGGCTGAGGACGCCCGCAAGATCGTGGGATCGGAATCGGCGAGCGTCGCCATCTTCATCGAGAAAGATCTCTTGGCTAGCGTCACCAAAGGCATCTCAAACGATTTCAAGCGCAACCTCAGATGGCGGGTGAGAAAGGGGGGCATGACCGAGAAGGTCCTGACGAGCGGCAAGCCGCTGGTGACCAACTCGGCCCGCACCGATCCCCTCGCCAGCGAGTCTTCGGCGGTCCGCCTGGGCGGGCAGCAGTCAATCATGGCGGTTCCCCTGGTTTCCGAAAAGAGTGTGTTCGGCGTGCTCTACTTGGGCGACAGTCGACCGGGCAGATTCACCGACCACGATTTGATGCTGGCCAGCATTCTTGCCAACCACGCCGCGGCTTCGATCCGGCAGGCCAGGCTTCATCGGGAATTGGAAAAGAAGTTGGAGGAGCTTGAAGCCGCTCACCGGGAACTGGTGGGTGCCGACCGGCTGAAGACCGAATTCATCTCCACCGTCACCAGCGAGATGCGCGTCCCCCTGGATGCGATCCGCACCTATTCGCAGACGCTGCTCCAGCGCGCCGATGATGACTCCTTCAAACTCAAGCGCAAGTTCCTCGGAGCCGTAGTTGAGGAATCGATGAAGCTCCTGAGCACGGTGAACGGCGTAATCGACCTCTCCCGCATGGAGTTCGGCGAAGGCGACCTCCGAAGAGAGCCGGTCAATATCGAGACCGTGGTGAAGGATGTCTGCGGGATACTGGAGCCGCTCTGCATTGAGCGCGGCGTTGACATAGCGGTTGACATCCCCAAGGACACCGGGCCGGCCTACCTCGACAAGGACATGATCTTTCTGCTCTTCCGGAATCTGATCGAGGCCGCCACCAGCTTCGCGCGGCCATCGACTCCGATCCGGCTCTCGATGAGCGAAGACGATGAATTCACCGAGATCAAGTTGCGGCTGACACCGTCCACATCGGCCCTGAGCATGGAGAGCGCCATCCGCGCTATCTGGGGAAATGAATTCATTCCGCCTGATGCCGGCTCGATCGGGCTGGTACTGCAGGTCTGCCGCAACATTGTGCTGAGGCACGGCGGCCGGATCTGGTCGGAGACCCACGACCCGGCGCTGTGGAGTTTCATTGTGCTTTTCGGCCGCGAGCGGAGGGCGGTGGTGCCTTCGGACCTGACCTTCGAGATTGTCA
>DATKKY010000218.1:0-10272 GCA_035542695.1 bacterium
CCTTGAGCACCGCCGGATGCTCGATAGTCGAGGTGATGATGTGGCCCTTGCCCCGGTTCAAGGCGACGCCCTTGATCGCGGTGTTGTCGGATTCGGTGCCTCCGCTGGTAAAGATGATCTCGCGGGGCTCCGCATTGAGCAGCTTGCCGACCTTTTCTCGCGCATCCTCGACCGCCTTGCGCACGTCCTGCCCCGCGCGATAGATCGATGAAGGGTTGCCGCACGCTTCCGTCAGGTAAGGCTTCATGGCCTCAAAGACCCTGGGGTCCACCGGCGTGGTCGCATTATGATCCAGGTAGATCATGGTCTCGCTCCCTCTTATTCCAGGACAGGCTTGGCCCCGCGGCCCGCGATTCCCATCACAACCCGCGTTCTCGGGCATGCTCGCGCTGGCCGATGCTCCGATTGTAACCGATCCAGGTCGCTTTGCAAGAGCGACCGCAAACGCGCGCCGAGCCTTGTATCGCCGCCCACCTTCACAATAAGTGCGGCTGGCTCTGGTGTCAACTTGGCGAGCCCGGCGAGACGGACGCGGCTTGCGGTCGCGAGCGGTTTCCGGTAGGATTGCCCCGTCAGGCTGAGTCTGGAGGCCAAGCGGAAATGAGTCCAAAGCATCCGCGTGACGGCGAACGACAAGCCGGTATCACGCGAACCGTGCTCAGGGACCTCAGGACCAAGAACCTTAGGCACTCGCTACGGGAGGACCTGGGGGACTTCTATCGCTTTTACATCGATGCGGAAAAGCGCGAGAGGCTCCGAAAGAAGCCCAGGATAGTCCGATGGATCTGGCTCGCAATCTGGCTTGTTCGCGGCCTGATTCTTAATCTCTCGCCCGTCCGCAGATTGATGCTGCTGGTGGCTCTGGTCTTCGCCTACGCAGCCAAGGTTTCATTCGATTCGCCGGGGTACCTCTTTCACATCGGGGGCACCCCGGTCAGAATAGCGGAGTCTCACTTCACGGTGAATCTCACCCTACTAGGTTTCCTGCTGCTGTTGCTGGTATTGGGGCTGGAGCTCAAGGACAAGCTGCTAGCTCGCGACGAATTGAGGATAGGTCGCCGGGTGCAGCTTGCTCTCTTGCCCGAGTCCAACCCGGCCATCTCCGGCTGGCAGATATGGCTTTACAGCCGTCCGGCTAACGAAGTCTGTGGTGACATGGTCGATTACATCGCAGTCGGCGATCGTGGTCTGGGACTCACGCTGGCTGATGTGTCTGGCAAGGGCCTGGGAGCAGCACTCCTGATGGCCAAGCTCCAGGCGACACAACGGGCGCTCTCGGACTATGCTGCTTCGCTTTCCGAGCTAGGCTCGCGCTTGAACCGCATTCTGTGGAGGGACACGCCGAAGGGCAGTTTCGCGACGCTGGTTCACCTTGAGATTGAGCGCGACAGCGGGCGGGTGAGAGTCCTCAATGCCGGGCACATGCCTCCGATCGCGATCAAAGCAAGTGCTATCGAACGGCTTGACCCTATCGCACCGCCTCTCGGCGTAGTGTCCGGGCAGGCCTACATTGAGCAGACGCTGGAGCTTGAGACGGGGGACACGCTGCTGGTTTACTCTGACGGACTGACCGAGGCTACGAACCAGCAAGGCGATTTCTTTGGCGAAGACCGTTTGACCTCGATGCTGCCGGGGCTCAGAGGTCTCTCGGCGGAGGAAGCAGGCAAACGCCTCCTCGCTGAGGCTGCCGCTTTTGTCGGCAATCAGAGACCCAGCGACGATCTTTCCCTGATAGTTCTGAAGCGCACCGCCGGGGCAACGAACATCTGAGCGCCCTTCATCCCAACCTGAGCACCTTCGCCCCACGGATCTGTCTTGCCTTGAGCCCCGCGAGGGCGCGATTGGCATCGGCAAGAGCGAACTCCTCCACCTCGGGGTTGATCGGAATGCTCGCGGCCAGCTCGAGAAACTCCGTGATGTCCTTCCTGGTGACGTTGGCGACGCTCTTTATCTCTTTCTCGAGCCACAGGCTAGTCGGGTAGTCTAAACTGGCCAGAACGTCCCGGTCGCCATCCTCTTTGCGAATGGCATTGATGACGAGCCTGCCGCCCGGCTGGAGATGTTTCAGGACCTGGACAACGGGGGTCCAGACCGGCGTCGTATCAATCACTGATGCCATCGCCTCGGGAGGTTGGTCGTCGATGTCGCCAGCCCAATCAGCTCCAAGCTCCAGAGCAAATTGGCGCTCCCCATCACTCCGGGCAAATACGAAAACGCGCAGGTTGGGATACTTGTGCCGGGCCATCTTGAGCACCAGGTGAGCTGAGGCTCCGAACCCGGCAAGCCCCAGAATCCGTCCGTCAGCCACGCCCGCCAGTCTGAGAGAGCGATATCCTATGGCTCCGGCGCATAAGAGCGGGGCGGCTTCGATGTCAGTGAAGGCCTCAGGAATTGGGTGCGCAAACGCTTCGCTTACAACCATGTACTCGGCATAGCCGCCATCGACGTCGCGGCCTGTGGCCTTGAAATCGCGGCAGAGGTTCTCGTTGCCCGCCAGGCAGAAAAGGCACTTACCGCAAGCAGAGAAGATCCATCCGACACCAACTCGGTCGCCTGCTCGGAAACGGCTCGCGCCCTTGCCGAGGGCCGCGACCCGTCCCACAACCTGGTGCCCGAGGACCACCGGCAAATGCGGCGGAGGTGTTCTTCCCTCGATCTCATCCAGCTCGGTGTGGCAAACCCCACAGGCGGATACCTTGATCAGCACTTCCTGTTCTGCCGGCCGTGGTTCGGGGAGATCGATCAGCCGCAAGGGGCTTGAGTTGGTCTCAAGCTGAGTCAGGCGCTCCAGCACCATGGCTTTCGTCGGCCATCACCACCTTTCCCCCGGCGGGCCCAAGAGGCCGAAACGACCATCCGCAAGCAAACCCAGAACCAACTCTGGTTCTGGCGGCCGCTACCTACCTCCGCAGAATCACCTTGGCTGTATAGTCTGAGTTGCCTGCCTCGAGCCTGAAGAAGTAGATGCCGGTCGAGACCTCCACACCGGATGCACCTCGCCCATCCCAAACGACGCTGTGGGAACCCGCCGATACCGTCTCAGCAACCAGCGTGCGGATCTTCTGGCCGCGGACGTCATAGACCGCGAGCTCGACCGGCGACGATTTGGGAAGCCAATAAGAGACCGTGGTGGTTGACTCAAACGGGTTGGGAGACGCAGTGCCTAACCAGGAGGCCTTGGCAACCTCGCCTCCTGCTCCCGGGCGGACGGCCGCACCCGCAAGCGTCAACGTGAAGGAGTCCACGACACTATCCCGAGGGGTGACCGCCTGGAAGGAGAGCGTGCCGCCATCTATTTCGATTTCGCAGTTGTGGAAGACCCTGGCGGTGTCCACGACGTTGGGGTAGCCGCCGAGCGGCGAAACCAGGGGCGCTCCCCCACCACCCGTGGTCACGTGCTCCACGCCATTGACCACGGCCCGCGCGTAATAGTGATTGTGCCCCGCGAAGAGGATGGCAACACCGTACTGCTCGCACAACGGCTCGACGTAAGTCTGAACCGAAGTGTTGTTAGGATGCCCGCCGCCGGCCGACCACCCGGGCTCATGGAGGTAGACGAATTTCCATGGCTTGCTGGTCGAGGCTAGATCATTGGCGAGCCACAGGAGTTGCGGTGTGCCGCTCGAGTAAGAAGTGTACTGGTCAACCACCGCAAAATGGGCCGGGCCGTAATCAAAGGACCAGTACCGGCCACTGACAAAAGGATAGGGAAAGTACTTGGTGAAAAGCGTCCCGGTCTGTTCGTGATTGCCCATGCAGGACTGATAGGGAAGATGGGCAAGCATCCCTCTGATGTTCGGATAGGACGCGCTAAAGAACTGGTTGTCCCAGTCAGTCTCGGTGTCACCATAGTAGACCAGGTCACCAACCGAAAGAACGAATGTCTGGAACTCCGGGTCAGCGGTGTAGGCGGAGATCATTCGGCCCGCCACTTGGTTGTGGTCGGCCGGGTCCGATCGGGTATCGCCATACGCAAAGAACTTGAGCCGCGTAGCATCGGCTGGAGGCGCTGCGCGGAACGATCCGGTGAATTGCTCCGATCCCGCCGTCACCCGGTAGTAGTAGATCGTGCCGGGAGCCAGACTAGCAATGGTGTAAGCATGCTGATGGGTAGTCCCGTACTCATGGGTGACTGCGTTGCCCAAGGAATACGTCTGATCGGTCCCCCACGCGATGGTGCAACTGTCGAGCGTGGTCAGCTGCCAGAGCACGCACATCTGGGTGTTGTCGCCCGCATAAATAAGATACGGAGCCTTGCGGACTGATGCTCGGGCACCTGGAGTCGGAATGGCCACCGCCATGAACGCCAGACAAAGTACCACTGCTGTACCTGTCAGAAACCTCTGCCACTTCTTCGTCTTCGCCATCACTCCCCCCTCCTCCACCTACTTCTGATGCACCTGGGACAGCTGAAGCAGCACGATTCCCAGGACAACGGCGGCCAGACCGATACCGATCCGGACATCGACCTGCTGGTCTTTGCGCAGGATCCCCGTCACTGTGCCGGCTAGCGGGGCAAGAGCGAACGCGGTCGCAAGTGTTATCCCGAGATTCTCTGACCTCGCTAGCGCCGAGTAGAAACTCCACATGCCGAGGCTGCCCGCAAGCAGGCCCCCGCCCAGGATGATCATAATCAGGTACCGGGAGTGAGCCTGGATTGATACCGACCTCCACGCCGGAATGGAGACTGCAGCGAGGATCACCAGCGCCACCAAGGTGCGCATAGTTATGCCAGCGATCGGCGGAATCCGCATCTCGTGAAGACCGATCTTCTCGAAGTAGCCCCCAACGCCCCATGCCACGCCCGCCATGATCGCGTACAGGAGATAGGAACGCATCGCTACACTCCTCCCTTGGGCTTGAGCAAACCCTGGGCGACTGCATCGTCAATCAGCGCTCTCGCATACTTCCACAACACCCGCGAGCCCGCCTCGATAGGTGCTGCCCGAGCGATCACCTGCTCCCTCCTGACACCATGTTTGTGCCAGGTGACGCCGCGGGTATGATAGTTGAGAAGCAAGGCCTGAAGCCTGTCGAGCGAACTTGCGAAGCGGGCTTCAGCGGTCGCGCCCGCCTCAAACTCCTCCCACAGGGATCGAAACTCGGCGGTCTGGTCGGCAGGGAGCATCGCGAAAATGCGATCGGCAGCAGCGGCCTCGCGCTCCACCTTGTCCTTCCCAGCCTCTTCATCGTAGCAGTAAGTATCCCCGGCGTAGATCTCGACCAGGTCGTGCACCAGCATCATCTTGATCGTTCGGCAGAGGTCGATGTTGCCCTCTGCGTACTCAGCAAGCACCATTGCCATCACCGCAATATGCCAGGAATGCTCGGCCGAATTCTCATTCCGGGCGGCGCCAAGCGTGACCGTGCGCCGCAAGACCTGCTTCAGATTGTCAATCTCCGCGATGAACTTCATCTGCTGCGAGAGTCGATCGCACTCCATATAGGATTTCTCCGTCGAAGTAAGCCACCCGCTCACGGGCCTACAAGCTCTGGTGCTCAGTGCGCGCTATTATCTCGTCCTGCAGGGTCTTGGCCAGATCGCAGAAGTAATCGCTGTAGCCCGCAACCCGGACTATCAAGTCTCGGTGTTTCTCGGGATGCACCTGGGCCTCCCGCAACGTTTCCGCAGTCACTACATTCATCTGGATGTGGTGGCCACCGAGGGCGAAGTAACCACGCACAAGATGTGCGAGATTGGCTATCCCCTTCTCGCCCTCGAGCAACGAAGGCGTGAACTTCTGGTTGAGGAGCGTTCCGCCGGTTCGCGCATGATCCAGCTTGCTGGCCGACTTGAGCACAGCGGTCGGGCCCTTGCGGTCGGCCCCCTGGACCGGCGAGATGCCCTCTGAGAGCGGCGCCCAAGCCCTGCGGCCATCCGGCGTCGCGCCTGTGACCGATCCAAAATAGATGTGGCACGTCGTAGGCAAGAGATTTATGCGGTACACGCCGCCCTTCGTGTTGGGCCGGCCGTCAATCGCGCGCCAGTAGATGTCGAACACTTCTCTCATAATATCGTCGGCAAGATCGTCATCGTTGCCGTAGCGGGGCGTTCGATTGACGAGCATCTGGCGCAGCTTCTCGTGCCCTGCGAAATCTGCCGAGAGCGCCTCGAGCATCTGAGCCATTGAGAGATGCTGGTGCTCGAACACGTGGTGCTTGATGGCTGAAAGGCAGTCAGTGACGGTTCCCAAGCCGACACCCTGGATGTAGTCGGTGTTGTAGCGCGCCCCGCCAGAGTTGTAGTCCTGCCCCTTGGTAATGCAGTCGTCGATCAGGAGCGAAAGGAAGGGCACCGGCATCTCTTCGGCATAGAGGCGTTCGATAAGGTCGTTGCCCTTCGTCTTGATGCCGACGAAGTGCTGGACCTGGCGCTCGAAAGCCCGAAGCAGGTCGCTGAAGCTGGCTAAGGACGCGGCTTCACCTGTCTCGAGCCCTATTCGCACCCCGGTCCGGGGATCGAGCCCATTGTGGAGGGTGACCTCCAGCACCTTGGGGAGATTGAAGTAGCCTGTGAGGATGTAACTCTCCTTGCCAAAGGCCCCGGTCTCCACACAGCCGCTGGTCCCGCCATCGCGGGCGTCTGCGAGTGACTTGCCCTGCCGGAGCAGCTCATCAACAACCGTATCTGCATTAAATATAGATGGTTGGCCCCAACCCTTACGAATTACCTTTAAGGCTCGTTTGAGGAACTCGTCCGGGTTCTTGCGGCTCAGCTGGATGTTGGTGCTGGGCTGAACCAGGCGCATCTCATCTATCACGTCGAGGATGAGATACGACAGATCGCTGACCCCATCGGCCCCATCCGCCATGACGCCACCGCTATTGATATTTGCGAAATCGGTGTAAGTGGAGCTCTCGGCAGCCGTCACGCCGACCTTGGGAGGCGCCGGCTGATTGTTGAACTTGATCCACAGACACTCCAAGAGCTCCCTCGCCTGCTCCTGGGTGAGCGTGCCGCTCTCAATGCCTTGTTTATAGAAGGGGTAGAGATGCCGGTCAAGATGCCCCGGATTGAAGGCGTCCCAAGGGTTGAGCTCAGTGATCACACCGAGGTGCACAAACCAATACGCCTGCAGAGCCTCCCAGAAGTTACTCGGTGCATGAGCCGGAACCTTGCGGCAGATCGCCTCTATCTTCAAGAGCTCATCCCTTCGCGCCGGATCGCTTTCCTGCGAGGCAAGCTCGCGGGCCTTGTCCGCATAGCGCCCGGCGAAGGCGACGAGTGCATCGGCCGAGATGCTCATGGCCCGCAGCTCTTCCCGCTTGGCGACGGCTTCGGGGCTTTGGGTACCTTCCAGCTTGGCCGTATGACGCTCGACCTCTTGCTTGAAGTCGAGCAGGCCCTTGCCGTATATCTTGCCATCCAGGACGGTATGGCCTGGCGCGCGCTGTTCCATGAACTCGGTGAAAACGCCGGCGCGGTAAGCAGCCAGCCAGTCAGGGGTCATGCCATCGAAGAGCTTCTCCCGGACGGTCTTCCCCTTCCAGAAAGGTATGATCTCATCCCGATAAATCCTCCGTGTCTCATCATCCACCCCAAAGGAGGTCTTCTCCCGGTCATTGAGGATTGCTAAGTCCTCGAGGCTGTGACAGCAGATTTCGGGATAAGTGTAGGTCGCTTTCGGCGCCGGCCCGCGCTCGCCGACGACGAGCTCGCCAGGACCAATCCAGATTGCCTTCTGCTCCAGGATAGCCTTGAAGGCAAGTGCCCGCCTGACTGGCACCGATCCCGATGGGCTGGCCTTGTAGAAATTGGTGACTATCACAGCCCGTTCAGCCGAGATCGCGGGCCGAGCTTCGAGGCTCTGCTCCCTCAGTCGCTTCACGCGGTCGGTCATCACGCACTCACCCACCAATCACAACCCGGGGCACGCACCCGGAAAGTTCCGCAGCTATCTCCTCCAGGCTCTCCGCCGATGGCTCTGCCGCATACTCCATGCTGTAAGGTCGCCCCAATCGCCGGTACTTGTCAATCCCTGACTTATGGTATGGCAGCACATGGATTTCGTCGATCCCGCCCAAGCCCGCCACGAGACGGCCGATGTGGCGAATCTCAGCGAGCCCGTCGCTGACCGTCGGTATGATCGGCACCCGCACGATCACCCGACTTCCTGCTCCTGCGAGCCACCGGAGATTCTCGAGGATCACCGCATTGGAAACGCCGGTGAACTCCAAGTGCTTGGCTTCATCGAGGGTCTTGATGTCATAGAGAAAGAGATCGGCGAGCTCGGCTGCGGCCCTGATTGCCTCCGGGGCCACGTAGCCCGATGTGTCGACCGCAGTGTGTATGCGCCGCGCCCTGGCGGCCTCGAGCAGAGACATCAGGAACTCGCTTTGGAGAAACGGCTCACCGCCGGAAAAAGTCACGCCCCCGCCTGACTGATCATAGAAGACTCGATCCTTGGATACCTCCTCCATCACTTGCTCGGTGGAGAGCTCCCGCCCTACGATAGCGCGCGCCTCGGCAGGACAGGCTTCCGCACAACTCCCGCAAGCCGCGCACCTCTGCCGGTCAGTGACCAGGCGCCCGCCCTCCCGCGAAATGGCCCGGGCTTCGCACACCAGGAGACACTCCCCGCAACCTATACAGCGGTCCTCTCTCAGAATCAGGTCTTTCCCGGGAGAGACGGCTTCGGGATTGTGGCACCACCTACAGGCTAGGAGGCATCCCTTGAGGAATACAGTCGTCCGGATGCCAGGCCCGTTGTTAACTGAGTACCGCTGGATGTCAGAGATTAAGCCCAGCATCAGGTCCCCTCTCTGTAATTTACGCGATAGGTGCCCGGGAGGACAAGCGCGCAGATCTTAGTAGGGTGGGTAAGTAACGCTAAGTCGGGCAGATGATCGAACCCTGTCTGGGGACAGGAGTCCCCTTTCGGCCTATCGGTACATTGCCTTTATGGAACCCCAGGTGCTAGGCTGCGTTTCACTCGGGCCGCAAGCGCAGCCCTGTCCAAGAGCACCTATGAGCCCGCAGTTCGCACCCTGCGGATGATTGCCAGGGAGACAGGGTGAAGTTTCGCACAGCTGCAGATCGTAAGGCTCGATGTCCCAACTGCAGAATCCGGGGCAGCCCGAGAAGTTGTCGTACTGCCCCAGCAGGCTGGCCAGCGGCCCCACCCAGTCGCCACCCGGGTTGCCATAGATATCGGTGCAGTACAATGACGAGTTGGGGTAGCCTGATTCGTCACCGTAGTCGGCGAAGCCGCATCCACCAGTGTTGTAGGCTATGATGCAGTTGTGGGCAGCCACACCCTCACCCGAGGAGACTGCACTGCCGAACTCGCTAGCCGAATTGGCAACGAAGGTGCAATTGAACAAGCCTGCGCCTGTTGTACCTACACAGATTCCGCCGCCAGCCCGCGCGGAATTATGATAGAACACCGAATTTCTGATGCTGTTACTGACTTCATCTTTCTCGGAGAATATCGCTCCCCCAACATCTCCGGCGATGTTATCGCTGAAGAGGCAATTCTCGATGGTGACCATGAGAACGCTGCCCACCCCGCGAATGTAGATCGCACCACCGCCGAAATCCGCGGAATTGGATAGAAACTGGCAATCGGCCACGTACACGCTGCCATAGTCGCAGTTCATATTGATGGCGCCACCCGTGTAGCCGGAGGCGTTGGAGACGAAGATGCAGCTGCCGATAGTGACTTGGGTGGCTTTCGAGCCGTTCCAATCATAGTCAATACGCAATGCGCTCGAAGCCGCGTGCGAGATGGTGAGCCCCACCAACTTCGAGCGAACGCAGCAGAACTCAAAGCCGAAGCGGTCGCCGGGCTGGCCCCGGAGGTCGATGGTGCAATCAGCGGGATTGCGGGTCTCCGACAGAATTGTCAGCCGCTTGTCCGGGACCACAAGTCCATAGTTGCCACTGCCCTGGAAGGTCCCGCTGGCGAGCTCAAGCGTGTCGCCCACAGCGGCCGAGTCCATGGCCGCCCCGATCGTGGGCGCATCCCCGGTGCCATCAGGCCGGACGTGCCACGTGTGCGCCGGACTGGTAGCAGGCAAAGCGACCATCAAGAGGCAAACCAAGCACAACAGCAATAACAATCGCGCCATCTCGCTCCCCTCCTTCAGCTCCGCCACGTGCGATATGTCCTTGCTGGGGTCTCGCCTGGATCGCATCTCTACTAGTACTATACCCCACCTTTGCAGTTGCGTCGATAGGCGTCCCGAGCGAGAGCGGCCAGCTCGCAAAAACCCTTTGACTCGGCGGCTCGACGCGGTCTACCCTCAGGTGCAGGTCACGGCGGAGGGCAT
>DATKKY010000219.1:0-9692 GCA_035542695.1 bacterium
TGCTCGGAAGCGCCCTGAGCTATCGCAGCATCAGCTTCTCCGAGCAGGCTATCGGCCTGGGCGGAGCCGCCATGCTTGGTAAGCGCGAGCTCCGCGAAGTACTTGGCGCTCAGGTAGTCCCGCGCCGCCAGCTTAGCTTGGGCGGAGTCCATGTAGGCAGCGTAGGCTCGCTCGGCAAGCTGGCTGTCAAGTCGCGTCCGGAGCTCCTGAGCCTGGGCATAGACGCCGGAGTCGGCCTCGGCTCCCGACCCACCCGCGAGCAAGCATGCGCGCTCGATCATGGTGCTTGCTTCACCCAGGCTGCCAGCGGTCACGAGGCTTTCGCTCTCAGCCACAAGCCTGGTGACCGCCTCGCGGTTCTGAGCCGCGAGTCTCGTTTCAAGCAATCGGTTGAACTGAGCTTCCCTTTCCTCCTCCCTTGCGCGCCGCTTCTGGCTCTTCGGCATGCCAAGACTTGCGGAGATACTCACGGTTTGGATGCTGCCCAGGTCCCTCTCCACGAGGGCATAGTCAATGGATATCGACTGGTAGCACACCCCGGCTCCAAAGGAGGTCTGCCCGCCGCGCACTCCTGCTCGAAGGTGAAGCCGGTCATCAAGGCTATATTCCAGGCCCATGGCCAGCTCGGGGTCCAGGTGGCTGACCGTGGTCAGCTGGGCCCGGAGCGTCAGCATCTGATTCCACTTGCGGACTGGAATCACATTCAGAGCGACCCCGGCATCCAGGGCGCTCGGGTAGCGCACGGCATCGCTTTGGAGCGTGATCGCGGGCCGAAGAATGTTGCGGGCGTCAAGACCCAGGGATGCCTCGGGCAGCCAAGCCAGGTCAGTGCGGATCTCGCGCGCAACTGCAAGATCGAGCCCCGGCGAGGAGGTCGCGCTGGTAGCATCGAAGGTCTGATGCTCCAGAGATACCGCAAGCCCCAAGTCGTAAGCTCCCAGGGAACGCCCGTAACCAAGGTAGAACGCAAGGCGGCTTTCTCCGAAATCGCCGAGATACAGGTTGTTCGCGTCACGTCGCTCTATGTCGTCCACGCCGAGCCTGAAAAGCCCGGCACCAAAACCACCCAAATCGAGCGTAGGAACCGCTACGCCAACGTACTGATATCCGGTTGACGATCCGTAGAGGCCGGTGTGGAACCCGGTCACTGAAATGCGATCGACGCGGGCCAAGAGTGAGGGGTTCCAGTAAACTGAAGTTGCCGGGTCCGCACCGCTCGCGACTGCGCCGCCCAAGGCGAGGTCGCGAGCTCCGGCCCCCAAACTAAATGGCGAGCGAGTGCCGGCATCCCCGGCAAGGCCGGCAGTTGCCAGCACCACCAGGAGCGAAGTGACTATTGCCCAGGTGCGCATCATCTCAGGACCGCCACCTTCCTGCGTGCGTGCTCAGTCCGCCCGGATTCATAGGTCACGGATATCTCGCAGATGTAGGCTCCAGGGAGGACATCCATCCCGAGGTCGTTAGCCCCGTGCCAGGTGTCTTCGTTGTGGGAACCTGCCGATCGCGAGACCCCGCTCGCGACCGCTTTGACCAGGTCTCCGGTAACGGTGTAAATCCGAATGTCAACGCGCGCATCTTCGGCGAGCATATAACCAATGGTCGTCCCCTCGGCGGCGCTAAAGGGATTCGGCCAGTTGGTGAAAGAACCGGCCAACGTGCCCGGCGCCACCGAGATGTCCGCGGAGTAGATGGGGTAGGCGGCACCGACAACAACCGGCAGGACTGATCGCTCGAGCCCGTTGTCGACGAACGCCGCAAAGGTTGAGTCTTCAAACTCAAGCACGTAGTTGCCGGGAGGCGCTTCGGGTGCAATATCGCACAGGATGCCCAGCGCCCGGTTGGAACCCCGCGGGATCACGTAGCTTGGCCCCAGATCGAGGGAGATGCTGTCTCCGGACAGGACCGAATCGCTTGCTACCACTACGCCGTCCGCGACCAGACGGACTGCTTGGAAGATCTGCGCTGCTTGCGCGGCGGCCAGCCCGGCCTGGGTGCGCTGGAGCACCTTGGCGCCCCAACGGACCATCCGGATACTTCCCAGCGGATCACTGCCACCGTAGCTGAGGCCGGCTTCAAACACGCTGACGGCGCTCTGGCCGGCGTGAGCAAGGCGAGGCGCGAGCGCTGAGACCCTGACGAGGGGCGACCCAGCCGGCATCACGATCTCAGCGACCGGTGTCACAAACGGCAAGTTAGTGGCGCAAGACTCGGCGCTTGCAAGACCGGGACTGGTGGCAGGATCGGTGGCATCAACCACGTTGAGGCCTCCTTCGGCGGGCACCGCGAGTACCATGTGGTCATATGAAGTGACACCCTCGATGTCGGCCACCAAGTCGATAGCGATGTCGTCTCCGGGCCTGAGCGTGATGCCGTGCTGGCCAAGGCTGAAGACGGTGCAGCCGTCCCTCAGAACAAATGAAGAGGTGAAGGCGGCCAGCTCACCTACCTTGTGATAGCCGATTCGATGGAAGATTTCATAGGGATCAAGCGGCCGCGCCAGACTATCCAGCACCGCCACTCGGACTTCCCGAATGATGGCCGGGGAACAGTCTGCCCCCCCGCGCGCCGGATACGACAGATGAAGCCGAATGAGAGGAACCGAAGCGCTGCCGGCAATCACCGAAGCCGGGAGCCGCGATTCCAGGCAGAACTCAGGCGCGAGCGCAGGCCTCCTCAGGCTTGCCACGCCGGAAGCCATCGGGAAGACGCCTTCCGCCCCACCCGGACCTGCGCCGGTCGCGGCGACCAAGGCGCCGGAGCTTAGGTCGCGAAGCCCAAAGCAGGTGCTGTCAGGTATGACCAGACCGAAGGCCGAATAGGGTGTCTCGGCCTTCAGGGAAACGCGAAGATAGAGGGTGTCAATGATACTCGGGCTTATGACGGGCGGCGCGGCCAGCCACATCCAGATTCGGTCCGCGCCGGCGTCGAAGTTGTCGATTTCGCCGACAACGCTGCCCTTTTCCACCAGGTCCACCCGATCGACCAACTCCGAAGGATCGAGAAGCCCACCGGCGTCGTCCACCAATTCAAAGCCGAGCCGCGTCAGTTGGATCTGCGAATCATCTGCCCTGCCGGGATGCCTCAGCATCACCGACATCACATCTACTCCCTGCTGGCCATAGTTGATGGCCGGCCCTACGAGCGGCACATAGGACACCTCGGCGGTCCGCGACGGATTGTTGATTCGGCACGCGGGAGTCTTGAGTGGGAAGGTGACCGCCGGGTCGATCGCAACTGGATTGCGAGTGTTGCAGTCAGCGAACTTCATTGCGCCAGCGTCATCTATGGCGAGAGCAAAGGAGGTCGCCGTGGCGTTGCTGTCAATATCAGCGTGAAAAGACAGGACCTGGTCCCCATTGGTCATGAGCACCGCGGGTTCGGTGAAGATGAGCGTGATGGTCGGCTCGGCAGCAACCGTCTGAAGCACCGCTAGATTGGCATAACCGGTGGAGAGCACCACTCGCGAGAAGACCGTGTTGGCAGCGATGGGCACGCCCTTGCTGTCTTCCACGGCGATCCGAATGCTATCCAGCCGCACGGGAGCGGCGAAGGGTGAGGCATCCGAGCGTCGGTACTGGATGCTCATCGGAAAGACTTCATCCTGGCCCCGGGCCACCGCAGTCGGCGTGGAGCTGACGATCCCGACATGGATGCTTGATGGAACAGTCTGGATAGAGATGTCGCCCGTCGTCAACACTGCCGAGGACTCGGCGGGGAGCGAGGAGAAGCCTTGAAGCTGCCACGATATGGTGCCCTGGCTGATTGCAGTGAAACAGGCGTAGAAGTGAGCGACTTCGCCGGCGCCGAGGTCAACAGGCGCAACCTGCGTGCTATCGAGCCTGACGGTGCTCGTGTCGCCCAGGGCGAGTATGCGACAGGTGACCTGTCCCAACGGAGCTGCCGTCGCATTGGTGAGGTCGATCGGCAGGCATATGGTCTGGCCAACCGAGTAGGTGGCCCTCAGCCGCCCGTGGGCGATCTCGAGCCCGGAGCTTGATATGACAACCGCTTCGTCAGCGACAAGGCCGGCGTCGAGCGGCCCGTCGTTAGCTGAGGTGTATTGGCATCCGCCCACCGGGACAGCTGCCCGGAAACTCTTCCCGGGCGTTGCCGAAGGGGCAATGTCCCCGGTGACGAAAAGGCACCGGCTGCTATCGCTGACGGCAAGGCTCAGGTTCTCGATGGTCCACTGGCCGCCCGCCGGCGCCAGGATGCCGAGGCTTCGGTCAGTGGGCTGCCATTGGCCGTCGCCATCATCGTCGTACCACAGGCGGAGCGACGTGACGTCAGCCGGGCCGGCGTCCCCCTCATTTGTAAGCGTGAGCGCCGTGAGCGTGTCGGCCTGGTCGCCATTGGCAGCTGGCTTCAAGGCCAGCAGCGCGACCGCGGTGTCGCCGGGGGCCGCAACGCGCGCCGGAATCGGCATCACTTGATACTGGGCGGAGACCGATCCGTCCACTCGGATGGGGCCACCGCTGGAAACCGGGAAGTCGCCGTTGGTTCTGACGACATCGCCGAAAGCCAGATCAGAAAGGCTATTGATCACAATCGCGAGGGTGTCTCCATCAATCGCGTCGAGCCCAGGGTCGGCGACCACGAAGAAATAGTAGAGTGACTCGGGCGCAAGGGTGACGGCGAGGCCGCCGAGCACCAGGCTTCCATTGGCAAAGTAGCCGGAGGCGACCAGCTGATCGTCATCAAAGGCCTTCGTGCCGTTGGCATCGCAGTAGAGGGATACCTGACCCAATTCGCGGTCGGCGTATGCCGGCGTTGAGGCTGAGCGCGTCTGGTTTGCCAGTCGTATGCCGGTGAGCTCGTGGCTCTTGCTGGCGTAGCCATTGTAGAGAGCGAAGCAAAGGATCTCCGCGTTCTCGGTGCCGGGATAAACGGTCGCTGGTTCCCGAGGTATCGGAATCACGGTGATGCGGTCTGCCGGTAGCACCAGATGTGACTGCAGGGCAGCTATCGGCTCGTCGTCAGGACCATCGGCCCCCGAAAGGTAGGTCACTCCCCCAACCGGGATTTGGAAGTGGAGCGTGCCTCCGACCGAGTAGGCCGCGGCGAGATCAACCGTGACGAAGAAGCGCCGCCCTCCGACAGGAATCGTAGCTGCCAGATTGGAGGCCACCCACGAGCTACCGACGTGCTCGAAGCGGCCGAGGAGCGCCTCGTTCCCCGAGAAGCCGGGAGCCCCGGTGTCGGCCCAAAGCCGTACCACCGAAAGTACCGAACCCTCATTGAGGGCGGCAATGTTGGTGATCGTAATCGAAGCGAGAACATCCTGATCATAGCCGTTGGATGGCAACTCGAAGTCAAAGACCAGCCGATTGGTCTGGCCGCCGAAGAGGCTCGCATCGTCCACCGCGTTGACGGCGGCCGCTCGAGCCGGGAAGATGTCGATAGGGAAATCCTCCGGGTTCCGCAAGGGAAACGCGCCGGATATAGGGGCAGGCTTGTTGAGAGCGATCCGCTCCGCGGCGGGGACGCTGAAGCTTACCGTGTTGGCGTTCTTGCAATTCTCGAGACTGAGGTCAGCCTCTACAAACACGGTGACGCTCCCGCCCTGTGGAAGGCTCAAACCCGAGGGCTTGAGGGTGACGCAGCCGTTGGCGAGCAAACCTGTCCCCAGCAGGGTATCGCTGGGGCCATGAAGCAGATATTCGCCGTCACGGTCAAGGTAAAGGCTGACTCTCTCTATTTGGCTATCCAGCTCCTGCCGGGTCGCCCCGCCGGGATCAGCTGCCGCGCAGTCCAGCCGCAGGCTGTCGAGGCGGACAGCCGACGTATAGGTATTAGTGAACTCCAGGCACAGCATAGGACCGCTTGGGCCTCCGGGCACCAGGTCTCTTGCTGGCACTGGAAGTACGCGCACCGAAACTCCTGGTGTGCGCACGATGGTAAGTGTCTCGACGGGGTTGACCGCAAGATCGATCGGCCCGTCGTTCTGGGAGGCCACTTCAACGCCGTGAAGCGGAATGCCAAAGGCGATAGTTGCTCCGCTGGTGGCGCTGGTCGCGACCTTCGCGCCCAGATAGAAGCGCTGCGTCTGCCGCGTGAGCGCTGATGCGAGTCCGCTCACTTGCCATTGGCCGCCGGTAAAGGACAGCGCGCCGAGACGCTGGTCCTGGCCATTCCGCTCCCAGACTCCATCGCCGTCGTCAGCAAAGAGGAAGAGCGAATCGATGTCGGCGGTGTCAGCGGTGCCGGAATTGAAGACCGTGAATATCTGGAGCGCGTCATTAGCATAGCCATTCCTGGGAAGATCCACGGCGAGCACCCGCGCAAGTTGACCGTCGGGGGCGACCGTGGCTGCGCCAGTCGGAATGATGTGGATCTCGCTGGCGACCATGCCATCCGTGATGTCGAACCCGAGCGAGTTCAACGTATCCGGGCCGGCCACCGGTGAGCCGTCGGCTGTCTGAATGTCAAGCGAGGGCAGGAGATAAAAATCGAGGGAGTCGCCATCCCGTGGATACGCTGCAGCCTCGACCGTCACTACGAAAGTGCGATACGAGTCGGGGTTGATCGCAACCTGGGAAAACGCCAGGGTGACTTCTCCTGATATGGAATGAACCTCTGCCAGCCGAGTGAACGAAGGGTCTGGCCAGGTCTTGATTCCGGGACTCGAGTAGATGGCCACGGCGTGCACATTGGAGAGCCTGTCCGCGGCCGTGCCCCCACCGCGTGATGAGTCTCGAACCTTGACGCTCTTTATGGCCTTGGGACTCCCGAAGGCGTTGTGGACCTGGAATGCCACGACCGGCGCAAGGTCCGCGGCATGGATGTAAGTGTCGCCCAGCGGCACTTCGGCCACAGTCGGCAGATCGACAACGACGAGGCCGGTGGTATCGCTGAGGCCGGTGGCGATATCGGTCACGCTTATGTGGCCCTTGCCGCGACGGGTCGCAACGAAGACCCCGGCTCCGTCAATCCGGCCGATACCGCCTGAGACCTGCCAGGTCAAGGCGCCCGGCTCGACGGGCTCGAAGCCCTCGTCAAAGCCGTGAGCAATGAAGGTGACGGTGTCGTTCACTTTGACTGAGGCAGTGTCGGGCGAGACAACTATCGATGCGAGCGGGTTTCCCACCACGACTACTACTCTATTGGTGTCGGCGACGCCGCCGATGCTGCTCCGCGTGGCGACGCGCCCGGAGCCCGAAGTAGAGGCCGTGAAGACGCCGGCCGCGTCTATGGTGCCGACGCCTCCAATTACGCTCCAGGCAAGTGTTCCGACACTCGCGGAATTGCCATAGGCGTCGAAGCCGCTGGCACTGAAGTTGATCGTTCCACCCACTCTGGTCGCTGCCGAGTCGGGGGCGATCTCAAGTCGAGCGAGGCGCCCGGCCGTGCAGGTTATGATGCCGGTGGTATCGGAGACGCCCGGCCCATAAAGGGCGACGACCCGGCCGGTGCCCACGTGAGTCACCCTCAGGGTGGTCGAAGTGGCAGGCCCTGGTGTGACTGTTCCGATTGGCCCGCCAATCGTGGACCACGTGACCGAGATATCGCCCAGGAGGCCGCCGGCAGAGTTGTAGCCCCGGCAGTAGAGTTTGGTGTCGCCACTGTCGGTGGTGAGCGTGGTGTCACCGCACGGCGCGCCACCTAGCCATTCAATCACGACGTGGTTGAGGGCACCGCTCGTGAGCACCGTGACCACGCTCGAGTCCCGCCTTGCGCCAAGCGCAGCCTTGACGAAGAAAGCCGGGGGCGAGATCGCGTGGCCCGCGGTGTAGAGGCCGCCAACAGTGATCGAACCTGAAGGATCAGTGGTGGACCAGTTGGCCAGCGAAGTGCAGTCGTTTATCAGATTGCCGTCGGCGTCATAGGCATTGGCGCTGAATTGGCAAGCGGAACCTTCAATCACCGCGGTCGCTGAGGGGGTGACATCAATTGAGGCCACGGCACCGGGGACCACAGTGACGGTATCGGTCTGAGCCCAGACCCCGAGGTCGGTGGTCGCCTTGATGAAACCCTTGCCGGCGTGAGTGGCCGAGAAGAGGCCCGAGGCCGTGATGTTCCCGATTCCGCCAAGCACCTCCCATGCGAGGGTGTAGCCTGCGGTGACCAGGTTGCCGTCGGCATCGTGGCCCGATGCTGCGAACTGTTGGGTGGAGTCGGCTGAGACGGTGGCACGGTCGGGGGCGATGGTCAATGCAGCGAGCCTGCCCGCTACAACTTCAAGGTCTGACGTGGTGTCGGCCGGCCCCAGACTGGAAGCTGCAATCACTCTTGCGTGCCCCACCGTCTGGGCGTCGAAGAAGCCGGTCGCATCGATCGTCCCGACGTCCACGGTGAGACTCCAGGTGATGGTTGCGGCATCTACCTCATCGCCGCCGGCGTCGTAACCGGTCGCCGTGAATTGCAGGGTCGAATCGGCAGAGACGCGGGCGCGGTCTGGCGCTATCACAAGGTAAGCCAAAGGCGCCGGCACGACCGTGACAGCGACCAGTTCGGAGTCGGCCAGGGCGCCATCGCTGGCGATGAACAAGATGCTATAGCTCCCCGCCTGCGTATAGCCGGGGGTGAAGTCGAAGGTCCCAGTGCCGTTCCCATTGTCCACAAACGTCGCATTGGCCGGTAGCGGGGCTGCTCGGAGTGACGGCGCCGTGCCATCGGAGTCCGAGGCGCTCACGAGGAACTGCAGATGCTGGCCCTCGCCGACTGACTTGGCACCGATCGGGGCGAGCACGGGAGCCCGGTTAGCGACCGCCACAGTGACGCTGTCCCGGTCATTGGCGGGCTCCGGGTCCACTTGGTCTATGGCGCTCACGGCCGCAACGTTGGTGATTGACCGGCCCTGAGTGCCGGCATCCACGGTGACCTGGATAGCAAGCCCGGCATGATCGCCCGCGTTGACAGGCCCGACCGTCCAAATATCCGACCCGGGATCGTAGGTCCCTCGGGTAGCTGCCGAAGCCCTGTAGGTCACGCCACTGGGCAAGGCGTCGGCGAGCGCAACTCCGGTGGCGTTCGCTGAGCCCACGTTGGTTACGGCGAGGCTGTAAGTGATGGTGTCACCGATGTGGGGTGTTGCGTTATCCACCAGCTTCGAGACCTCCAGATCGGGCACCGGCGGAGGTCTATCCCATATGAAGATGAAGGGCTGGCAGCCAGACTCCTTGGTATCGTCTTCCTGCCTGCTGAGAGCGCCCCAAGCGGCACCATCCCAAAGGGTGTAGCTCACGTGGCGAGAATTGTCATGGACGCCCAGCATGATCGCGTCCTTCCCAGGGGCAGTGTCAAGGGTCATGGTGTTGGCTGCGGCGCCGATGTTGGCAGCAGTACCTTCGGGGGACCAGCCGGTCCCGCTTGCCCAAGTTCGATAGCGGACCGAGGCTGCCTCGGCGTACGCCAAGAGCGCCTGGCCGGACTGGCCTTCGAAAGCGACTGCGACATTGGGCCAGTTCGGATCGACCGTGGAGTTAGTGGCCAGGACCGGAGCTTCCCAGGAAGTGCCGTCCCAGACGGAGACCCAGACATCCTTGTTGGTGGTCAAGACCCCCAGGACGATCCTGTTCGTCGTCGGGTCACTGGCAAGCAGCGTCCAGTTGACGTCGCCTGCTGAGCCGCCGGGCGCCGCCAGGCTGTTTTCACCCAGCCAACTGCTGCCGGTCCAGATTCGATAGTAGGCGCGGGTGCTGCCTCTGCCGTAAGTCACCAAGGCACGTCCGCTCTGGTGCTCGTACGCTACG
>DATKKY010000220.1:0-12500 GCA_035542695.1 bacterium
GCGGCATAGGCGATCTCGCGGCCCGTGCTGTAGTTGGGCATCCCGATCAGGCGGGGGCTGCCCAGGGCGCTGACCAGGAGCATGGCCGGCAGTTTGGTCTTGCCGCTCGCGAGCGGGGAAGTGACCACGGCCCTAAGCCTCACGCCGCCCGTCACAAAGCAGGTGTACTCGGTCTCAACATCCTTGCTGGCCTCCGGCGGGAAGCTCGCGAGAACCAGTGGCTGCTTAAGAGCGAGGCCCTGGCGGATCATGGAGACCGACACTGTGTCGCCGGCGAAATAGAGCCGGATCGCGCTCGCCAGTCCAGACCCGTCCAAGATCGGGTGCTGGTCGTAGCCGGTCATGATGTCGCCGACCTTGAAGCCTGCGCGCTCCGCCGGCGAACCCGGCACCACCTGGGTGAGCACGATCCCGCGCCGGTCGCCCAGTCCCAGCGAGTCAACGTCGGCCGCTTTGAGGTCGCGGTAGCCGAAACCGGCGAAGCCGCGGGAGCGGAGGTTGCAACGTGCGGCAGGCGCCGAGTGGCGGGCGGCATCGGCGGCAAGGCCAAGCCCCAGGCATGCTGCAAGGGCGACCACGATTCCCGTCCCCAGCCTCGTCCCGAGCGAAGGCACTCTCATAGGTCCGGCCTCCTGGCGACCCAACTCTACCCGTGCCGGCTCCAATCGTCAAACCTCTTTTGCCGGGCACGCTGGTGGAGGCCTCGGCTGGCGGCGCTCATCCAATTGGCTTGACCTTGGCCGCCGCTGCCTGTAGAATCCACCCCGGCGTCATCTCCACACGGAGGGCGAGAGCGTGCATTTCACTTTGATGTTCTGGATATGGGTCATCCTCGCAGCCATTTTCATAATAGGCGAGATCTTCACGGCAGGCTTCTACCTGTTCCCCTTCGGTGTTGGGACCGGGATTGCCGCAATCCTCACTCTGCTGGGATTGCCTTCCTGGCTTCAATGGGCGGCCTTCGTGGTGATTTCAGCCGGACTGGTGATCTTCTCACGGCGGCTGGCCGACAAGCTGACCAAGGAGCCACCCGAGCGAGTAGGGGCCGACAGGCTGATCGGCCACGTCGGCCATGTGATCGAGGCCATAGATCCGGTGACCGACAGTGGCCGCGTTCGCGTCAAGAAGGATGAATGGCGCGCGACCAGCGCTGACGACTCGGTGATCGAGGAGAATGCAAGAGTGAGAGTGGTCAAGGTCGAGGGAGCCCATCTGGTGGTTGAGAGATTCCAGGGCTGAGGTGGAGAGAGGAGCATCATGGAACCGTTGGCGATCATTGTCGGCATAATCATATTCTTGACTGCGGTGACAGGCATGAGGATCATCAGGCCCTTTGAGAGGGGCCTGGTGGAAAGGTTGGGCAAGTACCAGCGCACCGTCGACAGCGGTCTCAGGCTGATCATTCCCATCGTCGAGAGGCTGATCAAGGTGGACATGCGCGAGCAAGTGGTCGACGTCCCGCCCCAGGAAGTGATCACCAAGGACAACGTCGCCGTCACCGTAGATGCGGTCGTCTATTACGAGGCGACCGATCCGGTGAAGCTCAAGTACAATGTCGCCAACTTCACCCTTGCTGCAGTCAAACTGGCGCAGACCAACCTGAGGAATGTGGTCGGCGAGATGGCGCTTGATGAATCGCTGACCGCTCGGAGCACAATCAATGCGAAGCTCCGCGCAGTCCTGGACGATGCGACTGACAAGTGGGGAGTGAGGATCGTAAGGGTAGAGATCCAACGGATCGAGCCGCCGGGCGATGTGACCGAGGCGATGCACCGGCAGATGAAGGCGGAACGCGACCGGCGCGCCAAGATTCTTGAGGCCGAGGGCGACAAGCAGGCGGCGATCACCCGCGCCGAAGGGCAACGCCAGTCGGCGATCCTCCAGGCGGAGGGCCAGGCCGAGGCCATCCAGAAGGTTGCGACTGCGGACAAGTTCCGCCTTACTACGGTTGCCGACGGCGAAGCGCAGGCGGTCACTAAAGTCTACCACGCGATTCATGAAGGCCAGCCGACTCGGGACCTGATCGCGATTAAGTACCTCGAGGCTCTCCGTCAGATTGCTGAAGGCAAAGCTACCAAGATCTTTCTGCCTCTCGAGACCTCCGGCATACTCGGAAGCCTCGCTGGCATAGGCGAGATCTTCCGCGACGTCAAGGGCGAGACCGGTCCCAAAACGGGCGAAATTCCGGGCACCAAGTAGATCGCGGGCCCGCCGCGAGCCCTTTAGAATTGCGTCTCTTCGGGGTTTTTTGCTGTTCCTCGCGCTTACTCGTTTCGACCTCTTCACCTATCTAATGTAGCCCTCTCGCGCCGCCGATAGCTGTCACGAGCGCAGGCTTGCGAACCAGCGAGTTCGTGCGCGCTCACGGGCTCGGACGATGGGTCACACTGTCGGGTTCGGGCTCGGACCATGAGCAAAAACTCATTGCAATCGGGGGTAGGCTTTGATGCCAGGACTCGACTGTCGAAGACGATATCTGCCCTGCTTGGCAGCGGCACTCCTAGGTTTCCTATCAGCGGTAGTTCCGGTTTCGACTTGGGCGGGGAGTGGTTCTGCGGCAAGCGCACCAACCCCGTTTCCTCAGATAGCACCCTTGAGGGCCGACGCGGGGGTTGAGCCCGAGCCGGGCAGGGGCTTCATTCCACCGTCTTTCGAGCTTCCACCCATTGAGGCGCCACTCGCGCAGCCCATATTCGGTCTGGCAGCGACCTTCGACTGGCGTCAGTTGGGCAAGGTGACCTCTGTAAAGAATCAGGGCGCGTGCGGCGCGTGCTACGCCTTTGCTTCGGCCGGCAACATCGAGTCTAGGCTCTTGATAGATGGCATGGGCACGTTTGATCTGTCGGAGAACAACCTCAAGGAATGCGAATACTTCGGTTCAAGTTGCGGCGGGGGCAACTACTGGCGCGTGGCCAACCTCCTTGCGGCCAAGGGCGCGGTACTGGAATCTTGCGATCCCTACGTCCCTGGCGATGTGGCATGCAAGAGCACGTGCCCGTACCAGGTGAGCCTGCTTGATTGGCGCGAGTTCGCGCACGACACTGCGCCATCGGTTGCCACCATCAAGTCTTACCTCCAGACCTACGGACCGATATACACTTCGATGAATGCTGGCCATAGCGATGCCTGGGCCACCGAATTCAATGCCTACAATGGAAGCTACACGCTCTATACCACGGTGACCGGCACCTCCAACCATGCGGTGCTGATAATCGGCTGGGACGACAATGCAGTTCATGCCGGCGGTCAGGGTGCATGGATAGTCAAGAACAGTTGGGGCACATCGTGGGGCGGCACCTGTGGCTATGGCACCGAACGGGGTTACTTCAAGATCGCTTACGGGTCGGCCAACATCGGGTCGTGGTCATCATTCATCGCCAGCTGGCAGGACTATGATGCCGACGGCGTGATGCTCTACCACGACGAGGGCGGGTACACCAATTCCCTGGGCTATGGCGTGACCATGGCGTGGGGGCTGGTGAAGTTCGTTCCCGGCGAGGACGTCTTGCCCAAGCGGGTCGAGTTCTGGAGTACCGATGCCACTCCCGATGTCGATGTGTTTATCTACGATACCTTTAGCGGCGGCACGGTCTCGGGCCTGCTTGCGAGCAAGCTCAACACGTCTTTCGATCTCCCAGGCTATCACTCGATCGAGATCCCATCCGTTCCGCGGATCACCGCTGGCAACGACATCTACGTGGTGATGAAGATAACCGATGCTTCGTACAAGTATCCCCTGGTGTACGACTCAGCTGGCCCCAGGGATGCCGGAACATCCTACATCAGCTACAATGGCACGACCTGGTCGGAGTGGACCGGCGGTGACCTGGGCATAAGGCTGAGAGGAAGCAAGTACGGATCTTGTGGCCAGACTATGGACTATCCGGTGTTGACCATCCATGACGTGCCCGCTGACGACGGGGGCCACGTACGTCTGGCCTGGACCAAGAGCACCCATGACGCCGAGTCGGCCTCGCCGCTGGTAAGGCGCTACCGCGTGTGGCGAGAGAGTACTTCCCAGTTGTCGGCGGCGAACCCGGCGGACGATGAGGCTGAGGAGACCCTCCCGGCAACTGCCGGCGGTCCATATCCCCAGGGAGCGAATGGGCCATCCTGGGAATTGGTTGGGAGCGTGCGAGCTCAAGAGCTCTGCACCTACAGCCTCGACGTTCAGACGCCTTGCGATTCGGGTCCAAGTGGCGCTTGCTGGACCAAGTTCTTCGTTTCAGCAAACACGGGCGTCTTTGGGCACCGCTTCGATTCGCCGGTTGATAGCGGCTATTCGGTGGACAATCTCCTAGGTCGCGGGACAGGGCTCGGCAAGGCGCAGCCTATTCCCCACGATACCGATCAGGAGGGCATCAAGGTCACGCGGCTGGGCGCCCCTGAGCCTAACCCAACCTCCGGCGAGTTCGTGATCCGGTATGATCTCGCATCACCGGGCTGGCACGAGCTGGAGGTTTACGATATCAGCGGTCGGCGGGTGGCTACGCTCGCCGACGGCCACACGACTAGAGGCCATCACACGGCTTCATGGGATGGCCGCACAACCGACGGAAGTCGCGTCGCGTCGGGCATGTACTTCGTCCGCCTCGTGACTCGAACCGAAGCCCAGACCGCCAAGCTTGTGCTACTCCGCTGACGGCAGCGGCCAGGGCCTCATCTCTGACGCGCTTGGCTCGCTACGGGTGTGCCCTTGGCGCCGGAGAGGCCTCGGTCAGGTAGCCCTTTGGTGCCTCGTCGGTGAGGCCCTTCGGTTGGAACCCCACGCCCTCCGGGCCAGCACCGACTTCGGCACCTCACAGGCCGGGGCCGGCCGTGACTTGCAATCCAGGCCCCCGCGCTGTAAAGTAAAGCATGGTGGATCGCCGATGCTCCGGAGGGCAGGCTTGGTGAGCAAAGCTCTCGGCCTCACGCTTCTTGCTACAGCAGCACTTCTCGCAACGCTTCTTGCGGCGCCCCCGTCCCCAGCCCAGCAGCCTGAACATGGAATGGGGCTCATGCTCCACGAGCGCGAGCGCGAGCCCTTTGCGGTCAAGCTGCCCAGGACGCTGGCACCACTCCCGGCCAGGTTTGACTGGCGGGAACAGGGCAAGGTGACGCCAGTCAAGGATCAAGGAACTTGCGGCGCCTGCTATGCATTCTCCTCCCTCGCGGACTTCGAATCAAAGATCCTGATTTCGGGCGGCGACGCCTTCGACTTCTCCGAGAACAACGTCAAGGAATGCGAGTTCTACCATCGCAGGTGCAATGGAGGCACTTACTGGTTCGTCGCCAACTACCTGTCGACCAACGGCACCGCGTTGGAGTCCTGCGACCCTTTTCAGCCGTACACGACTGGATGCAAATCGACCTGCCCCTACACCAAGACCCTGCTTGATTGGCGCTCGCTCTCGGAAGGCTGGATAGCATCAACCGACGCCATCAAGTCCTGCGTTTACACCTATGGCCCCGTCTTCGTCGGGCTCTATGCCGGGAGCGGCGATGCCTGGCAGCATGAGTTCTCGTACTACGACGGGTCTTACGTGCTTCACTACGATGGCGGGGCTCACCTGGCGAATCATGCCGGCCTGATCGTGGGCTGGGACGATGATCTGCCTTGGCCGGGCGGGCAAGGTGCCTGGATCGTCAAGAACAGCTGGGGGACCGACTGGGGTGGCACCTGCGGCTACGGCACCGAGGGTGGCTATTACTACATCGCGTACGGGACTGCCTTGATCGGCCAGGCCGCTTCCTTCTTGTACGAGTGGCAGGACTACGATCCCAACGGCCGGCTTTTTTACTATGATGAAGGCGGCTACACCGCCGGCGCAGGCTTTGGATCGAGCACCACTGCGTGGGCGATGTGCAAGTTCGTCCCCGACGTCAACGTGCTGCTCCAGCGGGTGGAATTCTGGTCGTTCGATCCCGTCGTGGACGCCGACATCTACATTTATGATCACTTCGACGGCAGCAGCCTCTCCGGGCTCCGCGCAAGCCGGCTCGATTACTACGTCGATTTCATGGGATATCACTCGGTCCAGCTCCCGCCGGACATTGCCGCGGCGGCGGGGGAGACCCTCTATGTCGTAATGAAGATCACCGCCGAGTCCGATACGATGCCTATCCCGGTCGATCGATACGGCCCCAAGGCGCCGGGACGGTGCTTGACCAGTCCGGACGGCAACACCTGGACGGAGCTCACCTCCGGCGACATTGGCATAAGGCTCCGTGGCACGCGTTACGTTGACACAATTCCTCCGGATCTTTCGATCGGCATCGACCACACGGAGACTCAGCCCAGCGAGATCGATGTGTCGGTGGCTGCATCCGAGGATATCGATCCGGCGAGCCTCAAAGTCGTGGCCGGGAGCGATACTCTCGTGATGGAAAGTGTTCCAGGCGAAACCTATACCTACAAAGGCCACCATGTGCTCTCAGCTTCCGGTCGGCTTCCCATAACCGCGGCGGCGCGCGACTGGGTGGGCAACCTCGGATCGGCAGCGATCTCCCTGGAGGCAGTCGAGCTCACAGCGCACGAGGGCGGCACGGCTACCAGCGACGACGGCTTGCTCGAGATGACGATGGGCCCCGGCGTGCTCGCGGGCGATGCCTATCTGCTGGTGTCTGCCCTGGCGCCGAGCGATTCGGGTGTGACCAGAGCCTATCGCGTGACTCCGCCAGCGCTTCCGCTCCGCGATTTCGTGGAGCTGGCGATTGCCTACGATGACTCGGTCTCGGCTCCCGAGCACCTCTGCATCGTGCGGCTGGGTGGTGCTGACCCGGTTCCGCTCGCTTCCTATGTAGACATTTCCCGTCACAGCATAGTGACCTATGTGGACTCGCTGGGCAGCTACGGGCTCTACGGCGCGGATGGGGTGTCGAGCGGTGTGATTGGGGTCGGCGCCCTGCGGCTCGCCCAGAACTCTCCCAACCCGTTCAAGGGCAGTACTGCGATTGTCTATGAGATGCCGCGATCTGGTCATCTTGAGCTCCGCATCTTCGGCGTTGATGGCAGGCTTGTGAGGACGCTTGTTGACGGTGATGTCACGCGAGGCGTGCATCGTCTGGAGTGGGCCGGCATTGATTCCCGCGGCAGGACGGTTGCAAGCGGTGTCTATTTCCTCAAGGCTACGGGCAGTGCCGGCGCAGCCACCCGCAAGTTGGTGGTTGCAAATTAGAGCTTGCGCTATCTGCGAGCCTTAGCTTAGACTCCTCGACGCGTAAATCATTACATCGCATTCTCAGCCAGACGGAGACAATGAAGCGAATATCTTATCATGTTCTGAAGGTTGGCGCGGCAGGCCTGGTCGCACTGGCGATCCTGCTGCTTTCCAGACCCCAGAAGCCAATTCTTGACCAGGAGCCTCCTCCTCCGGCTGCTCAGGTCACTGAAGTAAGTGTTCAGGATACGCTTTCACGGGGCGAGTCGCTCTACGCGTCGCTGCTTTCCAAGGGCATCTCCGGCTCCAAGGCTCTCAATTTGCTCTCCGCTCTTGGCCAGCGTCTGAATCTCAGATCGTGCGGCACCGGGGATTCTTATGAAGCCTCGATCGATGAGACCGGTACCATCGTGTCGATGCTCTATCACAAAGGCTTCAAGCAGCTGTTTCGGGTTCACGCCGATTCGGTCGGCGCTGGCTATGTCGTGAGCCAGGGAGTTGTCGAGCCGGTCGGCGTCACGCGCCGGATTGAGGGCAAGCTAACGTCCTGTCTGTGGGATGCCTTCACCAGCATAGGCGAAGACCCGACGATTGCGCTCAAGCTTGCTGATGTCTTTGCCTGGGAGCTGGACTTCGTGACCGATCCGAGGGTCGGCGACACCTTCACCATAGTGTTTGACGAGCTGCGTTATCCCAGCGGGCAGGTCGAGATCGGTGACGTGCTGTGTGCCAGGTATGTCAATGACGGCAAAGAGCACCGGGTGTTCCGCTTCGAGGATGAGCCCGGCAAGCCAGGGTACTACGACTATGACGGGAGCTCAGCGAGGCGGGTGTTTCTCAAGTCGCCGCTCAGCTACCGCCGGATAAGCAGCTTCTTCTCAGGCGCCAGGTTGGACCCGATTCTCAAGGTTTACAGGCCCCATTACGGAGTTGACTATGCGGCCCCAATGGGCACGCCGGTAGTCTCCATTGGAGATGGCCGCGTGGTGATGGCCGGTTGGAACGACGGCTTCGGCCGTTACGTGGAGATCAGGCACAACGGCATGTACGCCTCGTGCTACGGGCACCTGTCAGGATTTGGGGATGGCGTCAGGTCCGGCAGCATGGTCAGCCAGGGCCAGGTGATCGGCTATGTCGGCTCGACTGGGATGTCCACCGGACCTCACCTGGACTTCAGGATCAAGAAGTACGGCAGCTACGTTAATCCTCTGACCCTTGATTGCCCGCGGGCCGAACCGGTCAGCGATGCGCACAAGGCAGCGTTCATCGAGCTCCGAGACACGTTGATCAAAGCGTTCGACTACCAGATGTTGGCATCCTCGTAAGTGTCCGCTCAATCGCAGCAGTCGCAGTCGCAATCGCAGTGATGATGACAGCAATCATGACAGCAATCATCGCAGTCATCACAGCCGATTGAAGTACAGAGCGAGCACCCACTGGCGAGGAGCACCCCAAGCAGCGCCAATGCCAAGATCAATCTCCGCATGTCAGACCTCCTGTCTGCCTGACCGCCCAACTGTTTTGCATAACCCGTACCCGGACCTGGCGTGTGCCGCCAAACCCAAGCCGGAGCGCCGGTCTCGAGCTTTGGAGTGCCCGCCCGGATGCAGGCCGGGAGCCAAGCCTGTTGCACTTCTGACACGGCGGCTTGACTCCGAGACACAGAGTGCCGCCCCGGGCAAGGCTCCCGGGCTGGCCCGGCTTTTGCTTGACGCTCGTAGAAGCGCCAGTTAGACTCGGCCCCAGTCCCGGATCGAGCTCCGCCCAAGTTCTTGGCGGCTGAGGCTCGCCGGGATCGACTGGCTCTTTGGCGCAAGGCGCGAGGTATCAAGTGATGAATCTCAAGAATCTAGAGAAGCTGCATCGATCGGTGCGCTCCGATGTCGAGCAATACGCCCACCGGCTGATATCGACACTGGGAGATGGCATCAAGTCCATTGCCGTCTATGGAAGCTCCACGGGCGAGGACTATGTTGTCGGGCGCTCCAACGTCAACCTCGTAGTGGTGGTGGAGACCCTTACGGCCGCGACGCTTGCGAGCCTGCTCAAGGTTGTCGAGTTGGGAAGGCGGCGGCGGATCGTCCCACCACTCCTGGTAACTCCGGATTACCTCAAGGCATCGGCCGATGTGTTTCCGATAGAGTATCTGGAGATAAGGGATAGCCAGGTCGTTATTTTCGGCGACGACTTCTTCACGGGTATCCAGACCTCGCGCGAGAACCTCAGGCTGGAGTGCGAGTCCCAACTCCGGGCGGCAGTTCTCCGGACCCGGCAGGCTTACCTGGAGCTGGGAGGGAGGAAGCGGGGTGCCGAGCAGGTGCTTCACGCTTCGGTGACCGCGCTGGTGCCGGTCTTCAGGGCAATGCTGCGGCTCAAGGGCGGCGAGCCGCCTCGGAGCAAGGTCGGCGTGGTTCAGGCGATGGGGGCTGCCTTCGGCATCAATTCGGAGACCTTCGCGGCAATTCTGCGTGACAAGGCCGGCGATGAGAAGATCGACGGCAAGGCAGCTATTACTGTGCTCGGGACCTACATCGATGAGGTTGACGCGCTCGCGCGTCGGCTGGATCAGGTGTGAGCTCTTCCATGAACAAGGCCATATTCAAGCAACATTGTGGCGCGCGGTTTGGGGCAGCTATCTGCGTTGCAATTGCCGCCGGTTGGCTGGCCGGCTCTCTCGGAGGAGCCGACGCGCGAGCGCGCGAGACGATTCCACCCAGGCCAGTTGGTTTCGTGAGCGATTTCGCCGGTATGCTCTCGCCTCAGGCCGGGGATGCAATCACCCGGATTGCTGAGGAAGTGAAGGCCAAGACGGGCGCCGAGATTGCCGTTGCCACCATCAAGACCACGGCCGGCGTCGCCATCGAACCCTACTCAGTCGATCTTTTCACCGCTTGGGGCATCGGCCAGAAGGGCAAGGACAACGGCGTTCTGATTCTGGTGGCGCTCGACGATCGCAAGATGTTCATCAAGACGGGCTACGGGCTCGAGGGGGCGATCCCCGACGCCGTCGCTAGCTCCATCTACCGTAACGTGCTGGTGCCGGGTTTCAGGGCGGGAGAATATGACAAGGCGATGGTGACCGCGGTCAACCTGCTGGCCAAGCGCATCCTGGAGGACAGCGGCCAGGCCTATGCCTATGGTGATTCGCTGCCTCGGAGCCTGGTCTTAGAACGCAGTCTCCAGCGGGCGAGCGGCGGTGTGATGTCTTCAGTCTTCTTTCTCATGTTCATGAGCATTGTGATGGTCGTGGTCATCGGAGGGATCATTCAGGCTGCGCGCCATGGCAACGTGAGGCGCATGGGTGGTTTCTGGTTGGGTGGTTTCGGAGGCGGCTCGGGTGGCAGCTCGGGAGGTGGCTTCGGTGGCGGCTTCGGGGGTTTTGGCGGCGGATCGTGCGGTGGCGGTGGAGCAGGCGGAGGTTGGTAGGCCAGCGTGCCAAGCAATGAGGTAATCGAGGGGGCCTTGGTCGGCAGACGGAGGTGACGCAGTGAAATCAGCGGGAGCGGTGATCAGCATAATAGTCCTGGTGGTGATTGTGCTGGCAGCAGTCGGCTGGTACGTCAACGGGCTCAATCGCGTAATAAGGTTGCATGAGACGGTCAATGAGAAGTGGGCCCAGGTCGAGACTATGCTGCAGCGCCGGAACGATCTCATTCCCAACCTGGTGAACACGGTTCAGGGCTACGCGACTCACGAGAAGAGCGTCTTCGAGGATATCGCGCGGCTCAGGAGTCAGTGGGCAGAGGCCAAGACCGTGCCCGAGAAGATCCAGAATGCTCAGGCCATGGAGGGGGCACTCGGCCGGCTGATGGTAGTGGTCGAGAACTACCCGGAGCTCAGGGCCGTTGAGAACTTCCAGACGTTGATGGCCGAACTTGAGGGCGCCGAGAACCGCATAGCAACCGAGCGAGTTCGCTACAATGACGCTGCGCGGGCCTTCAATACCTATATCCAGGAAGTCTTCGGCAAGTTCTTCGCCAAGCACCGTGGACTGACCGAGCCGGCGCCCTATTTCCAGGCAGCTCCGGGCGCGGAGAAGGTGCCGGAGGTCAAGTTCCAATAAGGGTCTCGTAGACCTTCTGAGTCTCGGCGACCATCCGGTCCAGCGTCAGGTTCTCTTCGAAGAACCTCCGGCCCGCGGTCCCCATGGTCCGGCCCAGCTCGGGCTGGGTCAAGACCTTGAGTATCTTCTCCGCCAGCGGTCCGGGCTCGCCCGGAGGGACCAGAAAACCAGTTACGCCATCCCGGACCAGCTCGCAGTTGCCGCCGGTAGCCGTGGCGACCACCGGCTTGGCCATGCCCATATACTCGGCGATGCTATTGGAGAGGCCCTCGCTGTACGCGGGGTGCGAAGCGAGAACGCCAAGGTCGAGGTGCTTCACGATGTCCAGGACGTCGCGCCGGTGGCCCATGAAGAGAACCCGGTCTGATATCCTCAAGTCCTCCGCCAGGGCCTGGTAAACCTGTCGCATCTTGCCTTCGCCCAAGATCACGGCCACCGCGTCCTTGTTCTCCGAAAAGACCATCGCGAGGGCCATCAGAAAGGTCGGGTAATCCTTGAGGAAGGTCAGGTTCGCCACGTGGCCGATCAACGCAACCCGATCGGGCAGGCCTAGCTCCGAGCGCTCCCGGCGGTTGGTGGGGTCGAAGTCGGCCAGCACGTAGCCGTTGTAGATCACCTTGGTCTTGGCCCTGCCCGGCCAGCGCCGGAAGTAGTAATCCACTCCGGCTTGGGAGTTGGAGATAATGGAGTCGGCAGCGAAGAAGGCGATCCTCTCGGTGGTGTCGCTGATCCTCCTGCGCGGGCCGGCGATTCTTATGGTCGCGATCACCCGCGCTCCCGCCAGCGTGGCGGCAATCGCGCTGTAGAACCCCGGCAGCCCGAGGTAGCCATGGACGATTGACAGATGTTCGCGCTTTGCCAGCCGCGCAAGCCGCCAGGCGACCGAGAGGTCCCACCGCCAGCGTCTTGTCACATGATGAACGGGAACCCCCAGCTCAGCGGCCTGCTTGGCCACGGGTCCGCCGCGCTCAAGGCAGACAAGAACCGGCCGAAAGCGCTCACGATCCAGGCCTTTGAAAAGCTCCAGGAGCTGGCGTTCAGCGCCGCCTATAGCGCCGGCATCGTGAGCGACGTAGAGTACGCCGATTTGCTTCATCTATCGGGCCTCGTAATGACAACGCATGCCGACAACGCATGCGGCCCTGATGATACACCATGTGCGGAACCCCCGCTACTCCGCAGTCGCTAGATTCTGATCTTCTGCCAGGCGCCGCTCCGGAACCTGAGAAAGAAGGTAATGCCGAGGGTGATTATGTAAACCGTAGCTCCGGCCCACGCTCCGATCGCGCCACCCT
>DATKKY010000221.1:0-7230 GCA_035542695.1 bacterium
ATGATAAAACAACCTAGGTCCTCCCCGCGACTGCAGTGGCTTTCAGAAAATCGCTGATCTCTTCCAGGCCGGCCTTCCGGGACGCCTTGACCAGCACCGTGTCCCCCGGCCTCAGGAGCTGCCCCAGAGCAGGCTTGGCAGCACTTATCGATTCATACCAAAGGGCGTGGTCCCGCTTCAGGCCCGACTTCACAGCCCCTTCGATCGCCGGCCGAGTCGCCTCCCCTATGCCGACCAGGAGATCCACTCGGGCAGCGGGTACCCGAGAGCCCACCTCGCGGTGGAGACTCTCGGACTGCGGTCCAAGCTCCAGCATCTCGCCCATCACCAAGACCCTGCGACCACTAGCGGCGTGCGCCAGCACCTCCAAAGCCGCGGCCATTGAATCGGGATTAGCATTGTAGGTGTCGTCGATCAGAGTGAGTCCGCCCAGGCTCACCGTCTTCATGCGCGCTGGCTCGAAGTCCGGCAGCGCGCGCGCCGTATCCTTGACCGACACGCCGAAGAGGCTTGCCGCCCCCATGGCAGCCAGAGCGTTGTAAACGTTGTGAGCGCCCGGGACCCGGAGGCCGATCGCCTGTCCCGCGACCATGAACTGGGAGCCTCCCGCCATCACCTTGACGTCCGTAGCTCTGAAGTCGGCCTTAGCTTCAATCCCGAAGCTGAGGACAGGAATGTCGGTGCCGCGTAGCGCCGCCAGGAGAAACTCGTCATCCGCATTGACCACCCCCCTGCCACCCCGGCCGAGGCTGCGCACCAGATCGGTCTTCTCGCGAGCTACAGCTTCCACCGAGCCAAAGAGCCCCACGTGGGCTCGGCCGACGTTGGTGACCACGGCGACATCGGGCCGGGCCAGCTTGGCCAGAGCGGCGATCTCGCCAACGTGATTGGCTCCGAGTTCGACCACCAGGATCTCATCGCGGGGTGTCAGCCCCAGGATCGAAAGCGGCAGTCCGATATGATTGTTGAAATTGCCTGGGCTCTTGCGGACCTGAAACCTGGTGGCCAAGAGGTGGGCTAGCATCTCCTTGGTAGTGGTCTTGCCGTTGGAACCGGTTATGGCAATCACGGGAATCTGACTGTGCTTGCGCACTTCGGCGGCCAGCGCCTGCAATGCCTCCAGGGGCGAAGGGACAACCAGCTGAACGTCCCCTGCGGCCAACCCCCCGACGGGCCTCTCGACGACCGCGGCGACAGCGCCCCGAGCGAAGGCATCGGCCACGAACTCGTGGCCATCACGGGCATCCCCCTTCAGGGCAAAGAAGATCTCACCGCGGGCCAGGAGCCGCGAGTCTATAGCGTAGCCGGCCACAGCACCTGGACGGGCGGCATCGCCCGCGACCCGGGCGCCAGTGATCCGAGCAATTTGGTCAAGGTTAAGTCCTGGCATCTGCACTCGCTCCCAAAGCCTGCCTTATGGCCTCCCGGTCATCAAATCGCGTTCGGGTCTCCCCGATTATCTGATAGTCCTCGTGACCCTTGCCTGCGATCACGATCACGTCACCCTCAGCACTGAGGGCAGCTGCGTGCCTTATGGCCTCGCCTCGATCGGGCACCACTTCGTAGGCTGCGCCCGCCGGCATGCCTTTGACTATTTCGGCGATGATCCGCAAGGGATCTTCAGTTCTGGGATTGTCGGAGGTGACAATCACGAAGTCCGCGAGGCCGGCGGCTATTCTCGCCATCTCCGGCCGCTTGCCCCGGTCACGATCCCCGCCGCAACCGAAGACGCAGATGATCCGGCCCGTGCGCATCTCTCTTACTGCAGTCAAGAGCCTCTCGAGGGCATCGGGGGTGTGGGCGTAATCGACGATCGCCTGTCTGCGGTGGCCCTCGATGTATTCCATTCTGCCCGGGACGCCGGCGAGCGAGGAAAGGCCTCGCGCGATCGCATCCTCGTCGATGCCGAGAGCCAACGAGGCCGCATAGGCGGCGAGCGCGTTCTCGGCGTTTATCCTGCCTCTCAAAGGCGTGGTCACCATCTGCGGGCGGCCCTTGTAAGTCACCTTCATGTCTGTGCCTTGCCAACGGAGGCTTGCCACGTCACCCCTCAAGTCCGCGTCCTGCCCCACCGCGTATGTCGTACAGGGAAATGGAGACTGACGCTTTATTTGTCTGCCGGTTGGGTCAGCGATGTTGACAGCTCCATGACGGTCGGCGCCGAAAGCATGGTCGCCTTCCTCAATACCGAAGAGCTCCATCTTGGTCCGAGCGTACTCATTGAGATCGGCGTGAAAGTCCAAATGATCCCGGGTGAGATTGGTGAACACGACCACGTCGAAGGCAACCTGGTCCACCCGCCTCAGCGCAATCGCATGAGAGGAGACTTCCATGATGCAGTACTCCACGCCTCCATCGACCATGCGCCTCATGTAACGCTGCACATCCGGAGCTTCCGGCGTAGTGAAGGCGTCCTTCTCATAGGCGTCCCCCAGCCAGTGGCCGAGAGTCCCCATCACCCCAACCCGGTGGCCGGCCGCTTCGACTACGGAACGGATGCAGTGAACCGTCGTAGTCTTGCCGTTGGTCCCGGTGACGCCGACCACCTTCAGATGCTCCGAAGGCCTGCGGAAGAAGTTTGAGGAGACCTGGGCAAGGGCGCGCCTGACATCCCTCACCACCACCTGGGTGACCGGGGCATCCAGCGAGAGATCCTTCTCAGTGAGCACCGCGCGGGCCCCGCGCCTGGCTGCATCCTCCGAGAAGGCTGCCCCGTCTACTCGGCTTCCCCTGATGCAGGCAAAGAGGCTGCCGGGGGTGGCCCTCCGCGAGTCTGAGATTACGTCGGTGATCTCGATATCAGTGCTGCCAGTAATGTTGACCGGCCCAACTCCCGAGATCACGTCCTTGAGACTTGCCTTCATTCCGTCGTACCCAGAACAAGGCTGCACAGCTTGGCTTCGTCAAGCGGGCTAAGAGGCTCAGGCTTTTGCTCCAGCACCACCCCCGAACCGAAAGCCCGCCACTTGATATTCGATTTGGCCAGCACGTCCGCAGCATCCCGGAGGGTAAGCCCCACCACTGACGGATAGACGCCCGTCTTGGGCTCGGGCTGCGCTTCTTCGTCTGCATTGCCCTTGTGGTGGCGGTCTTGTACCGCCTTGGCAACCACCTGCTTCTGTTCCACTGGTTTCGGGTTGTAGCACTGCGCCGGCACAACGTTCCGATCCCGTCTGAGCGCGAACTCGACAATGTTCTTGAAGACCGGCGCCGAGACCACACCACCGTAATAGCCGTTGGCCATCGGCTCGTCGATCACCACGATGCACATCATGGTGGGCTTTTCGACCGGGAGGAAACCACCAAAGACCGCCGTGTACTTGCCGCTGACATAGACGCCGCCGAGCGCCTTCTGCCCGGTGCCGGTCTTGCCAGCGATCTCGACGCCCTTGATTTTGGCTTGAGTTCCGGTGCCGCTCTCCACAACCCGTCGGAGCATCCGGGCCATCTTCACGCAGGTGTCTTTCTTGACTACCGTGCGGACCGCCCGTGGGGCCCAGGCCTTCATCACATTGCCGTTCTCATCTATGATCGCTTTCACCAGGCGCGGCTGGTAGAGCGTGCCGCCGTTGGCTACGGCAGAGTAGGCCATCGCCATCTGCATCGCCGTCACGCCGATCTCCTGGCCCATGCCCATGGTTTCCAGCGATCGGCCCGACCACTGATCCGGTTCCTTCAAGAGCCCTCGGGATTCACCCTCAAGGCCTACGCCGGTCTTCAGGCCGAAGCCGAAAGCGTGCATGTACCGATAAAAATCCCGCTTGCCGATTCGCCGGGCCACCAGCGCAGCGACCACGTTGCTGGACCGCCGAACACCCTCTCTCAAGTCCATCACTCCGCCCGGATGATCGTCACGAATGAACTTGCCGCCGCCGACCGGCAGGCACCCACCGAAAGTGTCAAACATCATGGTAGTATCCACCCGGCCGAGATCGAGCGCGGTCGATATGGTGCAGATCTTGAACGCCGAGCCCGGCTCGAAGACCTGTCTCACCGGGAAGTCGGTTTCCCGGGGGTTGCTGGCCAGCGCCAGGATGTCGCCGCATCTGGGATCGACAATTATCACGCAGCCGCCCTTGGCCTTGTGTTCCTCGACCGCCTGATCGAGCTCGCGCTCAGCGACTTCCTGGAGATCTGAGTCTATGGTCAGGACCACTGAGTTGCCGCTCTCAGGAGTGCTCACGATTGCCTCAACGCAAGGGCGCTTGGCTCCGAGCGCATCCCTGAAGAACCGCCGGATGCCCTGCCTCCCGCGGAGATAATCGTCCATCGTCTGCTCTATGCCCCCCAAGGGCTCATCATCAATCGAGACGTGGCCGAGCACGTTGAGGGCAACATTGTCCAGAGGCAGGGTTCGTTCGCCGGTCGGCTCGAAATAGACAGCGCTCAGCTTCCGGTCGTCCAGTTCTTTCCTCAATTGGAGACTGGATTCAAGATCAAGTCTGCGGTCCAGCCACACGAAGCGGGCGTCCTTGGTCAGTTTCGCGTAGAGCGACTTGAGATCGCCCAGCCCGAAGTCGGCGAGCACCACGGCTGCCTTCTTGGCATCGCTTATCATCTCGGGATCGGCGAAGACCTGATAAGCGGGCAGGCTCATTGCCAGGGGCCGCATGTAGCGGTCGTAGATAGTGCCGCGTTGGGCTGGTATCTTGGTCAGAAAGACCTGCTGCTCCGCAGCGATCGCCGCGTACTTGTCGTGCTTCAGGATCTGGACCTGAAAGAGGCGCGCGATGATGATCCCAAGCAGCACCAGGAACCCTACGAACAAGATCACGATTTTGCGCTGACTCGGCTTCATCTGGCACCTCCTATCAAGGCCCCAACCACGATCACATCTTTCCAGTCCATCGAGGTCATGCCCAATGCGGTACTCGCGGCATCCTCAATCCGCCCGAGGCCCGACAGCGTGGCGACTTCGAAGTTCAGTTTCTCGGTGCGCTTCTGAATCAGATCAAGGGTATTCTCGAGGGCAAGGTTCTCTCGGAGCATCCGCTCCACGACCAGCCTTTCCCACGTGTAGACCAAACTAGAGACGGTGACCAGCGTGATCAGGAGGAAACCAAGAAGGAACGACCGGCCTGTGCGCTTGATTCCGTTTGCCCTGCCCAGTGTCTCTGTTTTGCCCCTTCGAAGCGGCGCTTGCATTATTGGATTCCCGCGCACAAGAGCCGGTCGCTCCTCTGCCTCTAGATTGTCATGTAGTATTACATCTTTTCGGCCACCCTCAGTTTTGCGCTTCTTGCAGAAGGGTTACTCGCTGTTTCTTCCCGTGCCGGCACCAAAGGTCTTGGGGTAAGAACCATGAGATCCTGCTTCTTTCCGCAACTGCAGACAAGGCTCCCGGGTGGACAGATGCATTTTCCAGAGTGCTTATTGAAAAGAGTCTTGACGACCCTATCCTCAACTGAGTGGTAAGAGATCACCGCGACACGGCCCCCCGACGAGAGCACCCTGGGGACAGCCTCGATCGCTCGGGCCAGGTTGTCCATTTCGCCGTTGACAGTGGCCCGTATTGCAAGGAAGACCCGCGCCATTGACTTGGCAGGCTTCGCGCGGACGACTGACTTGACTGCGCCGGCAAGATCAAGCGTCGTCTCCAGCCGTCCCTGGCTCCTGCGGGCGACCAAGGCCTTGGCGAGCCTTCTGGCGTGGGCAGCCTCTCCATAGTTCCTGAAGAGGTCCGCAAGCTCCTCGACTGTCATGTGGCGTAGCAAGGATTTCGCCGTCTCGCCGCTCGAGGTGTCGAATCTCATGTCAAGGTCTCCGTCCCGGTCGAAGCTGAAGCCTCTCTTGGATTCGACGATCTCCTTCTTCGATATTCCGCAATCCGCGAGAATGGCATCGACTGTGCCCAGCGATCCCGGAACAGCATCCTCGAGCACATCCTCTACATAGCGGAAGTTGGCTTTCTTCAAGATCACCCTATCCTTGTACTGGGCGAGCCGCCGAGCGGCGATCTCCAGAGCATCGCTGTCCAGATCCAACCCCACCAGGATGCTGCTCTGCGGGAGTGCCCCCAAAAGCTCCAGAGCGTGTCCGCCGGTACCGACCGTCATGTCCACCACTAGCCTGGTCGAAGGCCTCACAAGGTAGTGCTTCACCTGGTCGGCCATCACCGGCACGTGCATCATGTCTTGCGTGTAGCTCAAGCATTCACCCTACCTAGTCACTTTCGTCGGTTCGAGGCCGGGGTTTTGTCAGGATGCTCTCAATCTGCTCATGAACGTCCTCGATCGGTTCGTGCTGCCCGCTGAGGTAGGCTTCGTAGCGCCCAGGCTCCCAGAGCTCCAGATATTCCAGCTGGCCCACTATCACGACCGTGTCGGTGATACCGGCTCGCGCCAAGAGCTCCGGCGGGACCAGTATGCGATGGTGGCCATCCATCTTGCAGGGTCGCGCATCGCCCAGTATCACGCGTCTGTAGTACCTGCCCAGCTTGTCGCCAGGAAGCGACCTCAGGAGCTTAACGCGCTTGCGCCACTCGTCTTGAGGATAGATCTTCAGGCAGTTCTCGGCGCCCGGATGAACGACGAACGCGCCATCAGCAGCGGACGAGAGACCATCGCGGATCACCGTCGGGATGCTGAAGCGCCCCTTCTTGTCGACGGCGAATTTGAATGTCCCGATGAAGTTCGACAACTCTGCTTCGCTCCTCTTCCAACCACCCTATCCCACTTTGTCCCGCAATGGCCCACATCGTACATGTACTGCCCCACATTGTCAAGCGAATTCTTGCAAAATCAGGCAAACCTAGGCTAGGGATCACAAGCGGTGGGCAAATAGGAGTAATGGGCTTCCGGGCCCTGGCAGGCCCGCCCTCCGAGGCTCCGGCTCAGACCCTGCTGCCGGGCCGCTCTCCAATGGGTCGCGCAGGCACTCCGGCGACCACGGAAAAAGCCTCGACGCTGCGCGTTACCACAGCCCCCGCGCCTACAATCGCGCCCCGGCCGATGGTCACCCCAGGCAGAATTATAGCGCCGATACCGATATCGCTGTCTTCCTCGATCCTCACGGGGGCAAACTTCAGATCGCTCTGAAGCACCGGGACCTGTCGGCCCTCCTCCCGGTGCATCGAGGTCATTATCTTGACGTAGGGCCCGATTCCGACGTTCGAGCCAATCTCAACCCCGCCGGCGCTGTTGATGTAGCAGCCCTGGCCGATCCAGGTATTGCTGCCTATCACCAACTGGCTGCGATCGTAGCCCCTCAGGATGGCATGATGTCCGATAT
>DATKKY010000222.1:0-4424 GCA_035542695.1 bacterium
GCTATGGTGGAGGATGTCGCTAGGGATGCGGCGCGGCAGGCCGTCGATATGCTCGAGGCGGGAAATGCCCCATCAGGCGAGATGCCAGTAGTGATCGGCTCCGGCGGGGGCGTGGTGTTTCACGAAGCGGTGGGTCATGGACTCGAAGCCGATAGTGTTGAGCGCAAAGCCTCCTTCTACGCGGGTCTCATGGGTACCAAGGTGGCCTCCGACCTGATAACCCTGGTGGATGAGGGCTCAATCCCTGGCCTCAGGGGTTCTTTTGACTTCGACGACGAGGCAACCCCGTCGGGCAAGAATGTTCTGATCGAGGGCGGTATGCTCCGGGATTACATGTACGATCTGGTGAGCGCACGCAAGCTGAAGGGCCACCTCACCGGCAACGGTCGTCGTGAATCCTACCTGCATTACCCCCTGGTGAGAATGACCAATACCTACATCATGGCCGGCAGCTCAGTGCCTGACGAGATTATCGCGGCCACCCAGCGCGGGCTTTACGCCAAGCGCATGGGGGGTGGCGAGGTTGACACGGCTACCGGCAGTTTCACCTTCAGTCTGATGGAGGCCTACCTGATCGAGAAGGGCAAGATCACCTCGCCGGTGCGGGGCGCGACCTTGATCGGCAACGGCCCGGAGATCCTGAAGCGGATTGACATGCTGGGCAACGATCTCAGTTTCTGGCCGGGAACTTGCGGCAAGGGCCAGTGGGTGCCGATCACTTCGGGTGCCCCAACTCTGCGCATCGCCAGCATCGTGGTCGGTGGAAGGGGCTAGGAGGCGCACGTGGACTTGGAGCAGACGGCGAAGCGGCTGCTCGACCTGATACGGAAGAGCGGGGCCGACGAGGGGGAGGTCTATCTCATGACCTCAAGCGGCCTGGCGATGGAGGTCCGAGACCAGGCGGTCGAGAGGCTGAAGCAGGAGGAAGCGAGCGGTTTTGGCCTTCGCCTGATTTCGGCTGGCAGGCTGGCAGCGGTGGCAAGTTCCGACCTGAGCGAGTCCTCCCTGGAGAAGGCAGTCGCCAAGGGCTTGGCCCTGGCCAAGACGGCGGCCCCAGACGAGGACAACGTGCTTGCGGAGCCGGTGGCGGGCGCGACCGGAAGCGGCTCCTATGATGAAACCTTCGATGCCATCACGCTCGACCGGAAGATCGCTCTCTTGAAGGACCTCGAAACGTTGGCCTTTGCCTACGATCCTGCTATCCACAGGATCGAAGGCATATCCTATAACGATGCCAAGCTAGACATCCTGGTGGCCAATACCGGCGGAGTCTTTCGGCGCCGGCGAGCCACGCGCTACCACGCGGGCTGTTCAGTCATAGCGGAGCGCGACGGAGACGTTTCCGTCGGCGAGGATGAATCGGCGGCGACTTTTTTCGATCGCCTCGACCCGCCATCCAAGCTGGCTTCGCGCGCCTCGTGGCGGGCTGTCTCGCTCTTGGGAGGCAAGACGGTCGCATCTCAGGCCGCGCCGGTGATCCTGGACAAGAACGTGGGAGCGGCCATGCTTGTGCACCTGGCCGCCATGGTCAATGGCGAGAATGTGACTACCGGGATTTCAGCCCTGAAGGGCCGGATCGGAGAGGCAATCGGCTCGGGGCTGGTGACCATCGTCGATGATGCAACCTTGGCTGAGGGCGCAGTGGGCGCCCCCTTCGACGACGAGGGGACACCGTGCAGCAGAACCGTGGTGGTTGATCAGGGAGTGCTCAGGACCTTTCTCTTCGATGCGAGGACGGCCAAGAAGTTCGGCGGCAAGTCCACCGGCAACGCCTGGCGCGGCGGTTTCAGGGAAATGCCGGCGGTCGGGACATCGAATCTCTACCTGGATAAGGGCGCCAGCAAGCCGGACGACATAGTCAAGTCCACAGCGCGGGGCCTCTGGGTGACTGGGCTTACGGGCTGGTGGATGGGCATAAGCCCTGCCACCGGGGACTTCTCAAGCGGAGCTCGCGGCCTCTGGATCGAAAACGGCGAAGTCGCCTATCCGGTCAGAAACGTGACGGTTGCGTCGAACGTGCTTGATATGCTGCGTGGGGTCAATGCTGTTGGTGATGACCTTGCGTTCGACCAGGATACGGTCTGTCCCACGCTGCGAATCGCTGAGATGTCTATCGGCGGGACCTAGCCTATCGGTACATCGCCTTTATGGCTCCCCACGTGCCCGGCTCGTTGGCGACGGGGCACAGGAGGTGCTCGACCGAGGCCTTTCCGATGAGCGTGCCATCCTCATCCTGAGGGTACCACTCGAAGACCAGCGGCACGTACTCGGAGGAGATCGAGAAGCCGGCTCGCTGTGACCCCGGCTCTATGGGGTCGGTCGCGGTCCCGATCACGATCTCGCTGCCCCCGGAGGCAACCGGCGCAAGCGGCAGCTGCTCGACCGACCAGCCTATCGGCCAGGTAACCGGGGTCAAAGGGTCGCCATCGGCCTTGAGGATTCTGATCGAGTAAACCGGCTTCCAGGCTGAGGGGAAAACCTCGATATTGAAAGTGAATATGCAGCTGTCATAGGTGCGGAGGCACACTACATTGACCAGATGGGCAGCCGTCCCCTGAAAAGTCTGGGTATCACCCGGCTCATACGGCACGACCGCATCTGAAAATGCCTGACCGACGAGGAGTATGACGAAGACTGCGCAGCCAAGGCCGACGCAACGCGCTCGCCCTAATCTCATGGATTTTCTCACTGTAGAAGGCTCTCCCTTCCGTCCACAATCGATTACAAACTCGGCTTGGCCGGATTCAATCCATGTATCGGCAAGCGGGTCCTGCGGATTAGGGGATTTTCCTTTCCCCGCCTGCTTACACTATAATGAAACTAGGACGATTTGTCCATACTCTTTCTTGGGAGGCTGGGCCGCAGATGCGGCCTTAGGCGTGGCTACGGCACGCGATCACGAGGATTATCAGAACAAAAGCGCGAGATGATGGCTGCGAATCCGGGTACCAGAGTTCTCACTGCTGGCCGGGAACGGATCGATCTTGGCCTTAGTCTGGAATGCGGCCAGGTCTTCGGTTGGCATAAGCACAACGGAGCCTACATCGGGATAATCAGGGGCTGCCCGGTGGTTCTCCGCCAGGCGGGTGAGGCAGTCGAGTACGTCGCGGGCGGGGGCCTCCCGGCGGAGGCGATAAGTCACTACCTGGGCCTGGATGAGGAGCTCCAACCTATCCTCGAGTCGGTTGCAGTTGATGGCTTCATGAAGAAAGTACTGAAGTCGGTCAAGGGCCTGCGACTCCTCAAGCAGGAGCCCTGGCACTGCCTGTGCTCCTACCTGCTGTCTTCGAGCAATCGCGTCGAGCGCATTGACAAAACAGTCAAGGAAATTGCGCGCCGATGGGGCACATCGCATAGCATTTGCGGCTATGAGGTCCACACGCTGCCCGAGCCGGACGTGCTAGCCGCCTGCGGCGAGCCTGGCATCCGGTCCTGTGGCGCCGGATTCAGATCACCCTACCTGGTCCGGGCCGCGGCCAAGGTGGCAAACGGCACCCTGGATTTCGCTAGTCTTGGCCGGCTGCCCTACCAGGAAGCCAAGGAGGTCTTGATGACCATCGATGGGGTGGGGGAGAAGATTGCCGACTGCATCCTGCTCTTTGCCTTCTCTCGCTACGAGGCTTTCCCGGTCGATGTGTGGATCAAGAAGGCCGTGGAGCGAATCTACTTCGGGGGCGAACCCGTGAGCCCCAAGGAAATCCGCCGCTTTGCACGCGAGCACTTCGGCCCTTATGCCGGCTACGCCCAGGAGTACATCTACCACTATGCCAGATCGCGGGGCCTTGAAGGCGAACCATGATCCAGCCGAAAGCTTGCGGTTGGGGACTGAGCAGGTGGGGGGAGGTCTCGGCTTGCTGAGGTCCGTGGCCTGGGGCACCGCGGCTAGCCGTGGCGCGAGGCTGGCGCTCCTCGCGCCGGTGCTGGTTTATCTGGTGATGATCGCGCTCTTCATCAAGGACTCCAATTCCGCCTTCGGCCTTCCCCTGGATGATGGGTGGATTCATCGGGTCTACTCAAGGTCGTTCGCGTCGGGCCATGGCTTCGCATACAACGATGGCGAGCAGGAAGCCGGCTCGACGAGCCCGCTGTGGGTGGTGGTATCGGCTCCGGCTCACTGGTTCGGGGCCGCCGGCGCGAAGACGGTCATAGCGCTGGTGAAAGTGATCAGCATCATCTTAGGCTTGGTGTTCTTGGGGTGCGCTGGCTACATCGGGAGAGAGGTAACCGGCTCAACGGTTGCAGGCTGCGTTGCTGCCGTACTGCTGGCGCTGGAGCCCAGATTCCTGTTCTCATCACTGTCGGGAATGGAGATCAATCTGCTCATCGCCATCTGGGCGGGCGGAGCCGCGGCCTTGCTGGCGGGAAGGCTGCTCCTGTCGGTACTGCTCTTCAGCCTGGCCCCGGTCGCGCGACCGGAGGCAATC
>DATKKY010000223.1:0-3586 GCA_035542695.1 bacterium
GCACTGACGACGCGTCGTTGGTGGAGCGGGCCGGGACCAAGGTGGTGGTCGCGGTGGGCAGCTATTCCAACATCAAGATGACCTCGCCTGAGGATCTTCCCATGTTCGAGTATTTCCTCGGCCAGGAGGTCAAGTCCAGGCTGGATTCCGCGGTCGAGCAGGGCGCGAGAGAGGGCGGGCGCGGTGGCCGTTCGCGCCGCCGCCGTCGACGCCCGCGGCGCCGGTCCCCGCAAAAGCATGAAGGCGCCCCCGCGCGTGGGGGCGAGGGCCAGCGCCAGCGGCATCCCAAGGAGATGAAGGGTGCACACCATCGGGATGGGGTACGACATTCATAGACTCGGCCCCGGCCGAAAGCTGGTGATCGGCGGGATTGAGATCCCTTTCCCCAGAGGTCTGGTGGGTCACTCGGATGCTGATGTCTTGATCCACGCTATCATAGATGCTCTTCTAGGGGCTTTCATGCTGGGCGATATCGGCCGCCTCTTCCCCGACACCGATCCAACCTACAGGGATATCGCGAGCACCGAGTTGCTCTCACGGGTCCGCGAGAAGATCGCGCCCCTGGGCACGATCGGCTACATCGATTCCACAATTGTGGCTGAGGAGCCTAGGATGGCGCCGCACCTTGAGGCGATGCGCGAGAAGATCGCTGCCACGCTCGGGGTGCCGGCCGACAAGGTCTCAGTCAAGGCCAAGACCTCAGAGCGACTAGGCCCCGTGGGCGAGCGGCTGGCGATCGAGGCCTACGCGATCGCCCTGGCCGAGCGGTAGAGTCTTGGGAACCGCAAGAGCGAGATTCGCGCCCAGTCCGACCGGGTATCTCCATGTCGGTGGTGCCCGGACAGCGCTCTTTAATTGGCTCTTCGCCCGCCACTCCGGCGGCACTTTCATCCTCCGGCTCGAAGATACCGACGTTGCGCGCTCGACCGGCGAGTCGGAGCGCGACCTCATGGCTGATCTCCGTTGGCTTGGGCTCGACTGGGACGAAGGACCGGACATCGGTGGCCCCTTCGCCCCTTACCGCCAATCGGAGCGCGTAGCGCTCTACCAGCAAATTGCCGGCGAGATTATGGCCGCGGGCAAAGCCTACAAGTGCTATTGCACCGACGAGGAAATCGAGGCCAGGCGCGAAGCGGCCCTGCGAGCCGGTATGCTCCCCCATTACGACGGGCGCTGCCGACGGCTCACCCGAAAGGAGGCGGCCCGGCTCGAGGCCGAAGGGCGCCGGTCTTCAGTGAGGTTCGTCGTCGAATACGATGAAGTCGTCTTCGAAGACATCGTGCGCGGTGAAGTCCGTTTCAAGAGCGGCATGGTCGGGGACTTCGTTATCCTCCGTTCCGACGGCATGCCTACCTACAACTTCGCCTGCGTGGTCGATGACTGGAAGATGGAGGCGAGCCACGTGATAAGAGGCGAGGAGCATCTGTCCAACACGCTCCGGCAGTATCTGCTTTACCGTCACCTGGGAGCGAAGCCGCCAGTCTTCGCCCACTTGCCGCTGGTTCTGGCGCCGGACCGCACCAAGCTGTCCAAGCGCCACGGCGCGACCTCGGTGGGCGAGATGAGGGCCCTGGGCTATCCTGCGGAGGCGATCATCAACCACCTGGTGCTCTTGGGCTGGTCGCCGGGCGATGACAAGGAGATCATGACGCGCCAGGAGATGGTCGAGCGGTTCTCGCTGGAGAGGATCTCCAAGAGCGCATCGGTTTTTGACCGGGCCAAGCTCGAATGGATAACCTTGCAGCACGTTAAGGCAATGGACGTGGACCGCGTGGTCTCGGGGATGCAGCCTTTCCTCGAGGCCAGAGGCTACGGGTCGGCCGACCCGGACTTGGTCAGGCGGACCGCGCGGGCGCTCAAGGATACGGGCAAGAAGTTTGCCGATCTGGCTGAAGACGCGGCGATCTTCCTCGTGCCCGACCGGGCGGTTCCGGCAGAACTCGCAGGCCGGCTCACGACCGAGACCGCCGGCCGAGCGCTCGCGGCTTTCCGGGACGCGCTGGAAGGCCTCGGGCAAGTTGACCGGACATCGGCGAGCGCGCTCCTGGCACGGCTCGTGGCCGAGACCGGGCTCAAGAAGGGAGAGCTCTTCATGCCCGTGCGGATAGCGCTCACGGGGGCCACCAAGGGCCCGGAGATTCCGGTGGTAGTGGAAGTTCTGGGCAAGGCCCGGGTGCTGGAGCGCTTGAAGCGGGCGCTCGGCCCGTAGGCGCTTGGCAAGTTCTTTGAGACTGGCAAAAGGAGGTTGGCATGATCATACAGGTGTTGATGGGAGGGGCCTCCGCTGAGCGTGAGGTCTCGCTTGCCAGCGGCAGCGCGATTGCCCGCGGGCTGGCCAGCGCAGGGCACGCGGTCACACTCTACGACTTCAATCCGGCGGCAGGCCGCGATGTGCGGCACCTCCTCGGAGCGCAGGACTTCGAGCAGGCGGAGTTGATCTTCATCGCGCTTCACGGCGGCGAAGGCGAGGATGGACGGATCCAGGCTGTGCTGGAGCTGGCCGGCAAACCTTACACCGGCTCGGGTGTGCGCTCAAGCGCAGTGTGCATGGACAAGATGATAAGCAAGATCATCTTCGAGCATCATGGCGTTCCCACTCCGCCCTGGGCTTATCTCAGGCGGGATGAGGCCGCGAGTTGGCGCGGGAATGAGGCAATCGCAAGTCTTGGGCAGCCCCTTGTGGTCAAGCCCGTTGACCAGGGCTCGACCATCGGTATCTCGATCGTCGATGAGCCGTCCGGGCTGGGGCGCGCCATAGAAGTCGCCCTGGAGCATGCGGACGCGGTAGTCTTCGAGAAGTACATCGAAGGCCGCGAGCTCAGCACGTCGATCGTGGGAGACGAGGTCTTCCCCACGGTCGAAATCAAGCCCAAGCAGGGTTTCTACGATTACAAGCGGAAGTACACCAAGGGCATGACCGACTATGAGTGCCCGGCCCCGATCGAGTTGGCGGTCGCCAAACGGGTCGCAGCGGATGCGCTCAAGGCGTATCGGGCGTGCGGCTGCGAAGGCTTCGGACGGGTCGACTCCCGGCTTGACGCCAAGGGCACGGCCTACTTCCTTGAGATAAACACGATCCCCGGCATGACCGAGACCAGCCTGGTTCCCATGGCCGCCAGGGCCAAGGGAATCACCTTCGAGGCCCTGGTCGATCGCATAGCGGACTTGGGGCTGGCTCGATGCAACGCTGTCAAAGGACGCATGGGAGGGTAAGCGATGGACGCCACCGAAAGTCTATTGAGAGAACTAACGGAGATCACCGGCATCGCCGGATTCGAACACGACGTCGCCAAGGCGATCGAGAAGCACATGAAGCCGCTGGCCAAGATCACTTACGATCGGCTGGGCAGCATCATCTGCCGCAAGGACGGCTCCACCAAAGGGCCCAAGGTGATGCTTGCCGCCCACATGGATGAAGTCGGATTCCTGGTCAAGCAGATCACCAAGGAGGGTTTCATCAAGTTCATCCCGGTCGGTGGCTGGTTCAGCCAGGTGATCCTGGGCCAGCGCGTGACCGTCAAGACCCGCAAGGGGGATGTGGTGGGCGTAGTGGGTTCCAAGCCGCCGCACGAGCTGGACGAGGAAG
>DATKKY010000224.1:0-17934 GCA_035542695.1 bacterium
CATCATACCGCCCGATGTCCAGATTCTGTGGGATAAGAAGGTCGAGGAAGGTCGGGAGGGTAAGGTCCAGCGGGTCTACTTGGTCACTCGCAAGGCCGCAATGACCGGCAAATACGTCAGCTCGGCGATCGTACGCTTCGGGCAGGACCCGGCGTACCCGAGCGCCCCCGGCGTGTCCTTGGATTTCAACAGCCTTGGGCGGTCGCTGTTCGCCAAGATCACCGGCGAGAATGTTGACCGCAGGCTTGCAATCATTCTTGATGACAACGTCCATTCCGCGCCGAACATTAAGGAGAAGATCCGCGGCGGCGCGGCGATCACGGGCAGTTTCACTTCTGATCAGGCCAAAGACCTGGCCATTGTGCTTGAGGCCGGCGCGCTTCCGGCGCCGCTTCAGCTTGCTGAGGAGCGGACGGTAGGCCCCTCGCTCGGCCAGGATTCGATACACAAAGGGATCCGCTCGATCATTGTGAGCGGCCTGGCCGTTGTGATCTTCATGGCAATGTACTACGGCCTTTCAGGTCTGATTGCTGATGCTGCAGTGATCATCAACGTCCTCGTAATCATTGCTGCTATGGCGGGCTTGAGAGGCACCCTGACCCTGCCTGGCATTGCCGGCATCATTCTTACGGTTGGTATGTCGGTCGATGCCAACGTGCTTATCTACGAGCGAATTCGGGAGGAGCTGCGAGCAGGCAAGACGGTGCGGCGCGCGATCAAGGACGGCTACTCGCGGGCCTTCCTGACGATCTTTGATTCCAACCTGACCACGATCATCGCTGCTGCGGTGCTCTATCAGTTCGGCACCGGAGCCATCAAGGGATTTGCGATAACCCTGTCCATAGGTCTTATAGCCAGCATGTTCACCGCGATCTTCGTCACGAGAGTTGTCTTCGATCTTTGGACGGGGCTAAAGACCGTGACCAAGCTGAGCATATAGAGAGGTTGCCATGCAATTCTTCCATGAGACCCATTTCGATTTCGTAGGCTGGCGAAGAAAGGCCTTTGCGATTTCAGGCGTGCTGATAATCGCCAGCATCATATCTCTGGTGGTGAAGGGTGGGCCCAAACTGAGTGTGGACTTCAAGGGCGGCGTGGTCCTGGAGCTCACTTTTCAGCAGCCGGTTACCACAGAAGTTCTGCGATCTGCCCTCGACCGCGTCGGCTATGGCCGGTCGGAGATCGTGAGCCTTGGCACCCCGACCCAGTTCCTGATCCGTGCCGAGGCGGAGGCAAACAAGGACGTTACCTCCATAATCAAGTCGGCGATCAGCCAATCTCTACCCAGCAACCCATATCAAATCGTGCGGGAGGAGATGGTTGGGCCCAAGGTCGGGAAAGAGCTGGCCAGGAAAGCGATCTGGTCAACTGTCATAGCCTGCGGGGCGATGCTCATCTATATTGCCTGGCGGTTCGAGTTCAGATTCGGCGTCGGCGCGATTGCATCGCTGGTGCACGATGTGATCACGGTGGTAGGTCTCTTCTCGATCCTCAACCGGGAGATATCCCCGGCAGTGATCGCGGCGGTCTTGACTCTGGTTGGTTACTCGGTCAACGACACTATTGTGGTATTTGACCGTATCAGGGAGGACTTGCGGAAATATCACCGCGAGCCGCTGGAGACCGTGATCAACAACGCGGTCAATGAGACGCTCAGCCGGACGGTCATCACCGCGTTCACAGTGTTCATTGTAGTTCTTGTCCTCTACATAATGGGAGGCGAGGTCCTCAGGGACTTCTCCTTCGCCATGCTCTACGGAGTCATAACTGGGTGCTATTCCTCGGTGTTTGTGGCGGCTCCAATCCTAGTGGAATGGAACCTCAGGTCCCCGATGCGCCGCAGATAGGGTTCGGGCAGGTGTGCGGAAATGGGGACACAGCTACATTTCGATTAAGACACCTCATGTCCAAAGACGATCTATGCTCAGGGGAAGCATCGGTTTTGAGCCAACTTGGAGGGGATAGAGTGGATAGATCGCCTGGCACGCCCATTGCATATCCATATTGCCGAGGTCAAGCAATGGAAGCTTTGGGCATATACTCAATAGCTCGTGTCAGCGCGGTCTTCCTTCTGATTGGGGTTGTGTGGGTGGCGGGCGTTTTTGCGGGCGAGGATGATCGCCGGGGGAATTCTCAGGCCGGGACTCATTCGACCGACAACTTGGGGGTCGGAACCAAAGTGGGTCTCGAAAGTGTGGCGGATTCAAGTGTGCGCGATGAATCTGCCGGGGTTGCGGGAGCGCCGATCGCGGTATTCAGGGAGGTTGCGGCGGGATGGCGAGCGGGCACGCCCAAGACCTTTGAGAAGTACCTCCGGAAGGGGAAGGTGAGGCTGGATTTTGGGGAGGGGGGACCGCGCGGCGGGCTTTTTGCGAGGAGTCAGGCTTACTATCTCATCGCGGATTATCTGAAGGGCACTCAGACATCGGGCGTCGAGATCACCAGGGTTTCAGACGGCGCCCAGGGCAAAAGCAAACCATACGCGCTCCTGGAAAGGGTGTATCGGGACAAGAACGGCGCCCCCAGGAAAGAGGTAGTCTTCGTATCGCTCGTGCTCGAAGAAGGGCAATGGGCGATCAGCGAGCTTCGAGCGATTCCTGCCAAGTAGTCCACCCCGAGCCGGGCCAAGGCTCATGGTACGAACACGCATCTTGCTGATGGGCTTCTGCCCACTTGCCGCCCTGGCCATCGCGGACGTCGCGACGGGCTGGAGGCTCATGGGCGGCTACGCGCTCCCGATTTTGGTCGCCGCCGGGGTTGCGGCTGTCGTAGCAGCGACCCGTGTCGCCGAAAGGCGCACTCTCTGGCTCGTTCTCATGGGGCTGGTCACGCTTTCGGCAGCAGTCCATCTCGCTTATTCGGTTTCCAAGGCCTACGAAGCCAGGCACTGGACAGCCATCTCGTCGCGCAAGGCTGACGCCGCGCTCGCTCGCGCAGTCTCGGCTTTCGAGGACTACGTCGCGGATGCCTCCCGGAGCGCCACCGAAATCTCTCAGCGCAAGGACATCCGTCACATGCTTGAGGCCGGAGACCGGGCTGGTGTATTCGCGCGACTCGCGGACGCGGCTCGCTCTCCCAGATCGCTAGGTCGAGCCCAGGGCATAGCCGTGAGATCGCCTGATGGCTCGGCGGTCGCTTGGGCTGGCAGCCTGCCAAGCTACTTCGGCGCGCCGGCAAGCTGGCAACCCTCAGCTTCGACTGACCTCACCGCAAGCATTGCCTACTACTGGATCGAAGCCAATGCCAGGCTTGAGGTCAGCAAGCCGAGCGGCTCCTCCGGCCCAGGGAGCGATGCCGCCTCATACTGGGTCACGGTTTTCAGGGCGATTGATGCACGCTATCCTGGAGTCCTCCCCGGTGGGTTGGTTCCCAGCCTGAGGGAGGGCCTGTCGCGCCGGGTAGGGCAGCCGGTCACTTTGGACCTAGGTGCCGGACCGCGGCGAGCCTTCGCCCCGGCGGCTACCGATAGTGGGCGTGTAGCGGAGCTGACTCTTCCCGATGGCCGCGTGGTAGGGCGAGTGGGGGTCGAACTCCGATCGGCGGACGACGAAGAGACGGAGTTGACCAATCAGGGGCTCCTGGTGGCGGGGCTTTTGGTGCTGGCGCTCATCCTAGTGGGCGCAGTGGTCCTGGGGAGATTGCTCGCCGGAAGCCGTTTCTCGAAAGCCTCGATCGCGAGGCTGGCGCTCATCCTGGCTGTGGTGTGGCTGTGCAGATTGGGCTTGGTGGTCCTCAGGGATGCTCTCAGGCTGGGCGAGCTCCGCGCATTCACGCCCTATGACTACGCAACCCAGGTGCCTACTGGCATCCTGCGGTCGCCCGCCGACCTTGCGCTGACGGGCGTCGCTGCTGCCCTCAGTCTGGCAATTGTGGTGCTGGCTCGGCGGCGCTCCTGGCGGGAGCCGCATCGAGCTCAAGGAGGATGGGGCTCCGACGGAGCTCTTCACCTGGCCTTCGGGCTGCTCGCCGGAGGCCTGGGCCTCGCAGCTGTGGTCGCAAGCGACTTCATCTTGAGCCGGGTGTTGCGAGACATGAGCATCAATCCCTTCACGGGTTCACCCTTCGACCTTCACGCCTCGGCGTTCTCATTGAGGATCGGCCTGTTCGGTCTCTCGGCAGCCTGCCTGGCCCTGGTGGGATCGCTGGTGGCCTGGCAGATCAGATCATTTGGGCGGCTCCTCGGCCGGGCTACCAGTGTGCTCTTAGCTGCGGCCATGACCCTGGTGCTCGTGGGTGCCGTCGCCTTCGCGCGAAGGGACCTTGCGATCCTCATGCCGGCCGGGCTCGGCTTCGTAGCTGGGCTTGCCTTTTACGGCATCTCGATAAGGAAGCTGGTCCCCAATTTGGTCACCGTGGTGGTCGCCTTCACCCTGGGCGCGGCTCTGCTTCAATTCCCTTACGCCTCAAGAGACTTCTACGCTAAGGAACGTGAAGCGATCCAATTGACAGCCGCCCAGCTGACTGCGCGAACCGATGAGTGGAAGCGCTCAATGCTGGAGGAGGCGCTCGGCCAGCTTGCGGCGGATTCGGGCGTCCGGGAAGCGCTGGCGAGTCCCGGACCATCTGAGGGGCGGCTCGATTCGGAGGCACTGAGGCTGTGGGCCGGTTCGATTCTCTCCCATGCCCAGGTGGCATGCGGTGTTCATATCCTTGATGCTGCCAACCACGAGATCGGGCGCTTTTCGCTTGAGGACATCGGCGACCTCACCGAGATCGAGAGCTCAATCCGGTCGGCGCGATTCGCATCCGGTCCAACGTCATTCGTCACCCGGGGAACCTTCGGGGGAAAGGATACCGATCTCTATGTCGGCGTGGCGCCCCTGAGTGCCGGCGGCTCGTACCTGGGCAGCGTGGTCATATCAATCCCTTACTTCTACAACGACCTCGAATGGATGGCTGGACTTCGTCCGACCTTCTTCGAGCAGATTGGCAGCCCCCCCAGCGGGGAAGTGATGCTGGGAGAGGGCTACTCGGCCAGCCTTGTATCTGACGGCCGAGTGCGGGCCACGACGGCCAGGGACATCGCCGTGGGAAGCCGGATACCGGGGCTGGACAGTCAGGCGGCGGGCTGGGTGGAGCGCAGGGTGGCCGGGGCTTACCACGCTTTCTATCCGGTTCCGTTTGGCTCTGCAGGAGAAACCCTGGTCTTCAGCTACAAGGCGCTCTCGGCAAGCGAGTGGGCGGTCTATCTGATGAGCGTCATCCTGGCCAATTCGGTGATCGCGCTGGCTATCGTGATTCTGGCGGGAGCGGTCAAGGGGACGAGGCATCTCGCCAAGCGGGCGAGGGGATTCCCTCAAGCGCGCTTCAGATGGAGCTTCGCAACCAAGCTGGCTCTGGCATTCCTGGTGATGGCAATCGTGCCGGCCTTGATTCTAGGGGTGGCCAGCCGTGAGTTCTTGCGCGCGCGCTTGAGAGAAGTGATGGAGTCCAAGGCCCAGGAAAGTCTCAACCTTTCGAAGCTTGCTCTCCAGCGTCAGGTGCAAGGCGAGGCCGCAAGGCTGGCGCGCAATCCCATTCTAATGGATGAGCTCCGAGTCGAGCCTTCAATTCTGGGGGTGCTCGTCAGCAACGATGTCTCAGCTGCGGTGGCTGACAGCTCCGGCCGGATGCTCGCAACCTTCGGCGAGGTCACGGTGCCGCCATATCTAATATCATCGGTCACCCGGGAGGGCCGCTCCTATGATTCCTTCTCAGCGACCGGCGGCCTCACGGCCAAGTCGGCAGTGCCGATCAGAGACGCGGTGTATCCCGACAGGATCGCCGGTTGCGCGTTCGTATCGCGCCCCATCGACGAGCCGCTCGCCCTCAGGCTGGCTTCGGAGCTCAATCGGGACGTCACCTTCTACGCCGGCGACCGAGTGCTGGCATCCAGCAGGCAAGAGCTTTTTGTGGCGGAGATGATGCCGATGAGCATGGCTCCTCAGGCATATGTCGCCTGCTTCCTCGGCGGGCGCGAGCTCGCCTTCACCTGGCAGCGAGTCGGCAATGCTGACCTGGTGATCGGGTACAGCCCGGTAAGGGATTTCGACGGCCACACCACTGGCGCGATCTCCGTCCCGCTGGTCTTCAGGAAGGACGCAGTCGGCCAGCGGATGGAATGGACCTCGACGGCCATATCCTATCTGGTCGCCATGGTGATTGCCTCGATCTTCGTTCTGGGGCTGGTGCTGGCCCGCAGAATGGCGCGGCCGATACGCGAGCTGACGGATGGCACGCTGCGAGTCAGTTCCGGGGACCTTGGGTTCACCATCCCCAAAGCCAGTGATGATGAGATCGGGGACTTGGTCTCGTCTTTCAATCGAATGACTGCTGCTCTGGAGAAGAGCCGGAATGCGCTGACCGAGAGGAAGCGCTATATCGAGGCGATCATCGGCAACGTGGGAGCGGGAATCATCTTCACTGACTGGCGCGGCCGGATCGATACCCTCAACGCCGCAGCGGAGCATCTGCTTGGGGTCAAGGCCAAGAACGTGAGGAACCGGGAGGCCCGAGATGTCCTGCGCAAGATCGGGGCGGGCGGCCTGGCTCTGGTTTTGGACGAGGTCAGCTCGGCGAGCGGCATGGCGCGCCGCGAAGTCACTTTTTCGCTCAAGGACGGCACCACGGCGACCTTGCGGGCGGTCGCGACGCGAGTGGCAGGACCTCGCGAGCGGATGATGGGCAAGGTGATCGTGTTCGAGGACGTGACCGAATTGATCCGCTCGAAGAAGCTGATCGCCTGGAGCGAGATGGCCCGCCAGGTCGCTCACGAAATCAAAAACCCGCTGACGCCGATGAAGCTCTCGGCCCAGCAGCTGCTGCAGGCTCGCCGCGATGGCGCAAGCGATTTCGACAAGATTCTGGAAGAAAGCGTGGCCACGATTGTGGACCAGATCGAATCCCTGAGACGGATAGCCGTGGAATTCTCCCAGTTCTCGCGGATGCCCGAGCGCAGACTGGAGGCGGTTGGAGTCAACGAGATTGTCGAGGACAGTCTCGGCCAGTACGAACGAACCGTCGCCGGCATGGTTGAGATCAGGAAGTCGCTCGATCCGGCCAACCCGAAGCTCCGGGTGGATCGCGACGAGATCAAGCGGGTGTTCCTCAACGTTATCGAGAACGCGATTCAGGCGATGCCCGACGGAGGTAGGCTGGAAGTTCGGTCGGGCACGGTCAAGCGCCAGGGAGGTGCTCCGGGCGCCAGCAATCGTGCCGATGACCGGCGGGGCTATGGAGTCAGCGCGAGTAGCCGCGGCTCGTATATGGCGAAGCTGGCGAGCTATGTTGAAGTCAGTTTCACGGATACCGGCGTCGGTATCTCGGCCGCCAACTCCGAGAAGCTGTTTGAGCCCAATTTCTCAACCAAGACCCAGGGCACGGGGTTGGGACTTGCGATCTCCAAGGGCATCATGGACGCCTACGGCGGGGAGATCTTCATTGAGAGCACGGAGAACGTTGGGACCAGCGTCCGCGTCAGATTCCCGACCGAAGAGAAACCTACTGGGCAACGTCCCCCTCGAAGAACAGGTAATAGAAGGAGATATCGCCCTCGCCGGGGATGATCTCGAGTTCGTGGGCTCCGAAGGACGGGTTGGTGACGATGTTAACGGGTATTGAGTACTGCATGTAGATGTAAGGCTTCCCCGCAGGATCGTCCTCGATGGCTTTGCCCCAATATGGCTTCAGCAGGTATTCTCGATCCTGCTTGACGTAAACCCTCCCCGGAGCGGCGTACGGAAAGCAAGGCAGGAGCCAGACCGACTTGCCCGAGTAGATAATGCGGAGGTGGTCATCAGAGCTTCGATACTTGGCCTCGTACGCCACCGAATTCGGGCCGACCTTCCAATAGCCCTGCAGATAAACCTTGCCCTTCTGGCGTTCGCCGGAATCCGTGAAGTTGCGGAGCTTGTCGTAGGCTGCCGAGTCGCAGTCCGCGACGGAGCCGTACTGGTACCCTAGGTTCACCTGGGGCGTCGCCGGGATCACCTTGGCCTTGGGATCGTCGATCGGCCGGAGCGGCCGGACCAAGAACGGGTTCACCATGCCGGGTTTCTTCTCAGCCAGGAGCTTCTGGATGGCGGTTTCGGTCTCGGCGTAAGCCAGGGGCTTCGATGTCTGATAGACAATCTCGCGGCCCGGTTTCATCAAGATGTACGTTGGCAGGGCCGAAAGCGAGTAGGCCCGGTAGATAGCCCGGTCAGAGTCCGCGCCAACAGGGAAGCTGACCTTGGCACGCGACAGGATCTCGACGGCGTTGTAACGGATCTTCATCTGCTCGAGGGCCGGCGAGTGGATTCCAATCACCTGCAGGCCATCGCCCTCGTATCTGCGGTCCCACTCGTTGACGTAGGGAAGAGCGTTGACGCCGGCCATGTCGGCGCCGTCATAGAAGAACAGCAACACGGGGTGACTGTCAAGCCCGGCAAGCCGCAGGGTGTCACCCTTGACCAGGTCGGTCACCACAAAATCGGGAGCTGGTTTGGAGGAGGCTGCCCCCGATTGGGTGGACACCAGCCACAGGCCAGCAAGTCCCAAGCAGAAGAAGGCCAACGCGCGCTGAGATAACAGATGGCGACATTTCATTTCACAGCCAACCTAAGCTCGCCCGGAAGGCGTGTCAAGGGCCCCAGCCTATCGGATGAGAACCATCTTCGCAGTTGCGGCTCTTCCCAAGAGGGATGCCCGCACGAAGTAGATTCCCGCCGGCAAGTGATCGAGGTCCGCCAGGTCGTCGGTAAGGTCGGCATCAAGATCCGGGCCGCCCTTCCACACGTTGCATCTGCCGAGACACCGGCCCCGGACGTCGTCGAGTGATATGTCAACAACGCCGGTCGCCTCTGACGAGACAAGGGCACGGATGTGGCCGTCGGCGTCCCGCCGGACTGCCACTCGCGGCCGCTCGCCAGGCACCGAAGCCACGGTCGTGACCCCGGAACCACCGCAGGGGGCAACCGGGATCGTGAACTGCTTCTGCTCTCGCGAGCCATCTATGAAGGCGCAAACCAGGGAAGGATCGAAGCAGTCGGTGCAAAGTGGGCACAGAGCCGTCACGCGGTCGAAGAGGTGCCGGTCGGAAATGTAGGCGTAGGCCACCTCAATCTTATCAGGGTACACATAGAAGTATCTGATTGACGGCGGCCCCACCAGAGTTGCTCCGACATCAATGTAGTAGATGCCGTTGTGGACCTCCATGCGGTTGGCATGAACATGGCCATTGATCACGGCGACCACGCAGCCGGAATTCTCAAGAATCTGCCTCAGCTCCGGCATGCCACGGTATTCGGCATAGACCCTGGTGGTGTCGAACATCGGGTTCCAGGGCCGTTGCCACATGTTGTAATGCGACAAGACGATGGTGGGCTTCCCCGGGTTGGCCGCCAAGTCGGCAGTGACCCAGGCTCTGAGCCCCGCGCTGCAATCGACGTAGGGAGTAACGTAGGGGTCGAGGGTGCAATCGATCACGATGAAGTGGAAGCCCTGTACGTCGAATGAGTAGTCGGTCGACGGGATTCCGGCAAAATCGAGCCAGCCTTGCTTGTGATCGCTCTGGAAGTTGTCGTGGTTGCCGAGCACCGGACGGAGGGGGCAGACCAGGCTGTCCATCACCTGCTTCGCGATGGCGAACTCCTCATGCGTTCCAAGGTCGGTCAGGTCGCCGAGATGAACCGCGAAGTTGACGGCGGGAACATGGGCGTTGATGTCCCGCACGTAATTTGCCAGGATGGCCGGCGCGTCCTCCATGTCCTTCAAGTACCTGGAGTCCGGCCCACCGGCGAATCTGATGTGGGAGTCGCCTATGACGGCAAAGATGAAGAGCTCCAGCTTATCGTCTATCTTCTTCTCTACAGGGTGGGCTGCGGCCGGTCGCGCCGGGACGTAGGGGTGGGCTTCATCCAGGACTGACGGCGGAAGGAAACCCGCACTGTCGGCTACGGACGGATGGCGCTCGGGTGTAGCCCCGAGAGCGGCGGCCGAAATCGCGAGCAGGGCTGCCAGACCGGCTGAAAAGACACGAACGCCCACAAACACGGGATGCTTGCTCATGACTGTTGCTCCAAGCCTCTCTTGATTATACCGCGCCGCCGGGCGCGCGTCAAGCGAAGCGGGCCCGCCAGGCCTTGCTGGGGGCGGCTTCACAGGCGCAGCGGACCAGCCTTGGCTCCCTGGGCTACCGGGTCGGCTCCGGTGCCGGCGCAGCAGGAAGGCCCGGTCCTATCACGCAATTTGGCGACCGAAAAACCGGTATGGGGGCCTGTCATCAACTTATACGAACACATAGCCATGTATCGGGCAATTCCGCCGTCCCCTGCCAGGGCACAACATTCTGCTTGACAACCTCTGGAATTGGTATTAAGAGGGGTTCTGGCTGAAGCCAATATGAGCCATGCTCGACCAGATTTCTCGCTCCGGAGGGGGTGGGTCGCTTGAAATGCCACTATCATCCTCGTGTTACAGCCACTGCTGAGTGCTCAGTCTGCGGGGTCGGGTTGTGCCGAAGGTGTGCCATCCTAGATCGGGGGGGCACCTATTGCGACAGCTGTTATGCCTCCGCCCAAGGCGGGGACGAAAACCGTGCGCTTGACCACGAAGAACAAGAGCTCGAAGACGAGGACTACATTGATCTCGAGCTGATGGACCTGCTTGACACCGAGGACGACGAAGGCCTGTTCTGACCCTGGCCCGGCCTATCATCAGCTACCCTCGACTCCCCTGTAGTTGCTGGCAGTCGCTGCCGTAGTGCGCAGCCACGCTGGCCACTGGTCGTGTTGACTTGGTGTTCCAGCGCCACTTATATTCAATTGAAATGACCAAGTATCTATGGCTTGCCAAGATCTTGTTGGCCACATCACTGGTGGTTCCCCTCCTGGCCGGCCCGGGGCACGCCTCGCCGGGCGAATTCGCGATTGCGCGGCTGAAGTACCGCGGCGGTGGCGACTGGTACACCGACCCAACGTCGATGCCCAACCTGCTGCGCGAGGTGGAGCGCACGTTGGGTGTCAAGGCTGCCAGGGACGAGGCACGCATATCGATTATGGACGAGAGCCTCTTCAATTATCCCTTCCTTTACATGACCGGCCACGGCGCCGTGGAGTTTTCCGATGAGGAGGCCGCCCGACTCAGGCTCTATCTGACTTCCGGCGGATTCCTCTGGGCTGATGATTGTTACGGCATGGACCAGACCTTCCGCCGCGAGCTGCGCAAGGTCTTCCCGGATGCCGAGCTTGTTGAATTGCCTTTCAGCCATGAGATATACAGCATCGCCTATGGGTTCCCGCAGGGGCTTCCGAAGGTGCACGAGCACGCCGGGGGCCCACCCCACGGCTACGGCATGGTTTACCAGGGAAGGCTCGTGGTCTTCTATAGTTTCAATACCGATATTGGAGATGGGCTCGAGGATGCCGACGTGCACCAGGATCCTGCCCAGATTAGGCAGGCGGCGATGGACATGGCTACCAACATAGTCGCATATGCGCTCACCCACTGAGAGCCGGCGCTGGCGAGGGCGATAGGGAGCCAGGCATGGCAACGCGATCTCAAGCAGACGATGCGATCCGGAGACTGGCCAGAGTCAGAACCTCGACTCTCGCCGTAGGAATAACATCGTCGGTCGCCGTCGGCCTGGTGGTTGCCGGCCTGGTGTGGGCGGTGCTGGCGATCCTCGACATGGGCCTGGGCTTGGGCGGGCTTGCCCTGCGGCTTGTGGCGGTTGCCGGCCTGGCAATTGCCGTGGGAGTCACTGCCTATAGCCTAGTCAAGGTGCTGCGGGTATCCCATTCCATACGAAGCTACGCCGCGCGGGTCGGGACCGACCTCAAGGAGGTTGGGCTTGACCTGGTTGCCCTGCTCGATCTTGCCTCGATCGATAACCGCAAGTTCGGTTACTCCGATACGCTGCTGGCACGAGCGATTGAGAAGATCGCCGACCGGGTGGCGCACTTCGACCTAGGAGCCAGCGTGCGAAGGCGCGCCCTGGTGCTCTACGCCATAGCCCTTGCGGCCCTCGTTGGAGGAGGCCTCATCTGGTGGGCGCTTGACGGCGGAACCCTGGCTTATTCGGCAGCGAGGCTCCGCTACTTGTGGGGGCTTTCGCGGGATAGCGGTCTTCACATCGCAGTGCGCCCGGGTGACTGGGAGGTCCTGGCCGGCTCCGACCTGGAGGTCCAGGCGGAGATAACGGGCTTCACCCGGACCAAGCCCAGCTTGCACGTGATCACCGATGGCCAGGAGCGGGCTTATGCCATGGAGCGGCCCGACTCCCTTGGTGCCAAAGGCGGCCGGGCAGCGAGAGGGCATGCCGACTACCGGACAGTGCTGGCCAGACTTGACCGGGACATCACCTATTTCGTCAAGCTCGGCGACGAGACGACTCCCGTCTTCCGGGTCTCAGTCAAGGAAGAGCCGCGGATAACTGCCGGCAAGATAACTCTGGCTTATCCCAGCTACACCGAATTGGGGCAGGAGGTTCTGCCCCAGGGGGATTGGGACATAAATGCCCCTTACGGCACGCGCGCCCGATTTGAGCTGGTCGCGAATTGCGCCCCGGAGCAGGCCTGGATTTCGCTCGGAGGCGAGGGTGGTAGGGCCTGGGAGGAGTCGCTTCAAGTGATGGGCGACTCCATGGTGGCAGATCTTAGGCTTGCGGAGGACATGAGCTACACGCTCGAGATGCTCGCCGGCGGAGGCCTTCGCGCCAAGCCGCACGGGCCTCACGCCATCAGAGTCGTGACTGACAAGTCGCCCTTCGTCAGGATCGAGAGCCCCGCGCGCGAGATCATGCTCGAGGCTGACATGATGATACCGTTGTCGGTGGTGGCGCTGGACGACTACGGCATATCGATGATGAGACTGGTTTACGAAACCAAGGGCGAAAAGGGCCAGCTTCCGCTGGTTTACCACGGCAAGACGCAGGCCAGGTGCGATTGGACCTGGGACATCTCTCACCTCGACATCTTCCCGGGGGAGGCGCTTTCCTACTACGTGGAGGTGGCTGACAACGATGCCCTGACCGGGCCCAAGTATGCCAGGACCGATGTGTACACCGCACGAGTGCCTACGATCTACGACGCCTACCAGGAGATCGAGAATCGCCAGGACGCGGACGTCGCAAGCCTGGAAGAAGCTGCCGATAAGGCCAAGGAGCTCAAGGAGGACCTGGACAAGATCGCCGAGGACATGAAGCGCCAGCCTGCCAAGAGCACCGAGACCGGGTGGGAACAGGAGCAAGCTATCAAGCAGAACCTGGACCAGCAGGAAGCGCTGGCGAAGCAGCTTGATGAGACAGCCTCCAGGATGGACCAGACCCTGGACCTGATGAGCCAGAACAAGCTGGTGAACTTTGACGTAATCGAGAAGATGGAAGAAATCCGGAAGCTCTTGGCTGAGGTCGCCAATGAAGACATGATGAAAGCCCTCGAAAAGATGCGCGAGGCGATGGCCAACCTGACACCGGAGGAGATAAAGGCAGCTCTCGAGAACATGACCATGAACCAGGAGGACCTGCTCAGGAAGCTGGACAAGACCATCGAGATCCTGAAGCGCATGCAGCTCGAGCAGCGCATGGAGGCCGCTCTAAATCTCGCCAACAGCCTTGCTGAAGGCCAGAAACAGGTGAACGACCAACTGGCTGAGGGCCAGGACCTCAATACCTCAGCCGACCAGGAGAAGGCCTTGAGCGCCGATGCTGCCAAGCTCAAGGACATGCTGAAGGGACTCCAGGACTTGCTCAAGACCCAGAAGAATCCGGTCGGTGACCAGGTGGCCAAGGCGGACGAGTTCATGGACTCGTCCGGAATCCAGCAGGGCATGGGATCGATGACGTCCCAGATGTCCGGAGGCAAGCGGTCGGGGGCGCTCTCTCAGGGCCAGAACGTCGAGCAGAATCTGGATCAGCTCGCGGCCATGCTCAAGGAAGCCAGCGAAGCCCTCAACAGCGATGAGAAGAAGCAGATACTCCAGGCTCTAAACCGGACACTCAACAGCCTGCGAGACGTTTCGGAGCGGCAGGAAGACGTGCTGTCGGAGATCGACCGGCCCGATCCTGATGTCTCCAGAGCGGAGATGGCCCGGCAGGAGATGGTTTACAAGGAAGCGCTTGACCGCGTGGCCGAGGACATGTTCGAGCTCTCCAAGAAGTCGCTCTTCGTGGGCCCGACGGTCGGCCGGACGATTCTGGCCATCAGCCGGCAAGTGGAAGAGGCGTCCAAGAGTCTGACCGAGCGCACCGGTCTTGAAGCGCACTCGCAAGTCAAGGCATCGCTGGGAGCGCTCAACCAGATGATCACGGGTTTGATGGATGCGATGGACAAGGCCTCGTCGTGCTCCTCACCGAGCGGTATGTGCGAAGCCTTCGATAGCCTTGAGAGCATGTGCTCCGCGCAGCTGGGGATCAACCAGGGCACGCAGCAGCTGATGGGTCAGGGTGACCAGGGCCAGCAGGGACTTAGCATGGAGGCTCGGGCTCAGATGGCGAGGCTTGCAGCCCAGCAGGAGATGGTAAAGAAGGGGCTCGAGGACCTAAGCGGCCAGTATGGCAATCAGACCGAGATCCTGGGGCGCATGGATGACCTGGCGCAAGAGGCTCGACGGGTGGTCGAAGATCTCAAGAAGCAATCCGTCAGCGAGGAAACCATCCAGCGGCAGCAGAAGATCCTGACGAGAATGTTGGACGCCCAGAAGTCCCTCAGGAAGCGGGATTACTCGCAGCGGAGACGATCAAGGCCGGGCGAGAATTACCAGGTCGCGTCGCCGCCACCGCTTTCGATTGAGGAGCGCGAGCGCGTTGTTCGGGACCTGCTCTATAAAGGACGAGGTTACTACCCGCCGGAGTATGAGGAACTGATCAGGGCTTACTTCAAGGCGATTGCTGCAACGAAGCCGCAGCAGTAGCCGGTGTGAGGCTTGGCGATATGAAGCTGGCACTTGAGACAGGGATCGTGGTCGCGTCGGTCGTGATCGCGGCGCTAGTGGTGACGGCAGTTCCCCTCGCCGCCGAGCCGGATCGTCCGGCGACGCCGCCTCCTGCTGTCTCCCCAGCCCCTGCGGCTGACAAGTCGCTCGAGGCCAGAGACCGGGGACTCAAGGAAGCCCAAATGCTCCTCCGCCTGGGCAACTACGATGCCGCAATCGCCCGGCTGGAGGGTCTGTACGCCACAGCTCCGGATGATCCGGTGGTCGCCTCGACTCTTGCAGGCGCCCTCGTGGCGGCCAAGCGGTATGACCGCGCGGAAGTGGTGCTTAAGGCTTCCGCCGCCAAGCGCCCGAAGGATCCCAAGGCGCTGGCCGATCTCGCTTCTTTGTATTTCGCGACCGGCCGGAAGGACGACGGCGTGGGCTCCCTGGAAAAGATGATCGCGTTGGCACCAAAGGAGAGCTGGGCTTACCAAAGCGCCTTCGCGATGCTCGCAGCGGTCGGCGCCAATGACGCCCTGAGCCTGGTCGGCCGGGCGAGGAAAGCGACTGGAGACACCACGTTGCTCGCCCGCGACGCAGCCAGGATCTACAAAGACCTTGGGAAGATTGATACTGCGACCTCCGAATATGTGCTTGCCGGCCGGTCGGCGCATAGCGGCGACCTTGCTGCCGAGGGCATCATGGACATGGCCGAGCAGCCTGAGGCTCGCAAAGTGATAGCGGCGAGGCTCGGCGCGATTGCAGCCTCGAAGGACCTCGAGGACATAGCCAGGGGCGTCCTGTGGCAAATCTATCTCGTGGATGGTGATTGCGACCGGGCCTTCGGCGAGATCGCGACGCTTGCCCGCTTGGGCAAACTCGATGCCGAGACGGTCAGGGCTTTTGCGGCCAGGTCCCGAGCCAAGGGCTGCAATCGGCAGTGCGGCGAAGTTTACGGGCTCGCGCTGGGACTTCCTGAGAACAAGGCAGAGATTCCGAAGCTGATGCTCAGCAAGGCTGAGTGCGAGCTGGCCGGCGGGCTGCCGGAGCAGGCGATTGCAACCTACGAAGACCTGGTGCGGCGGTATGCCAACTCCAAGTGGGCCTGGAGCGCCGAGGTGGCCCTGGGCAAAGTCTATCGGAGCCAGGGCAAGCTGGACCAGGCCTTAGCCGCGGCGGACAAAGTGATTGGAGCCACGGACGCTGGTGACGCCAGGTACGATGCCATCCTCTTCAAGGGCGACTGCCTTGTGGAGGCCGGCAAGCTCGATGAAGCCTTCCAGACCTATGACCTGGTCGGAACCGACTGGGACAAGGCCTACGCCCAGGAAGCTTTCTACAATCTCGGCGAGATCAAGTTCTACCAGGGCGATGTCGATGGTGCGATCTCCTACTACAATGTCACCCTGAGAGAATATCCGGATGAGCCGCGGGCCAACGATGCCGCCGGCAGGCTGATCCTGGTGAAGAGCGTCAAGGGCGAGCTTGGGACCATGTGGCTCAAGGAGTTCGCCCAGGGGCTGCTGCTCGAGCGCCAGGGCCGCTTGGACGAGGCTCGCGGGGTGTTTGACAAGCGGGCTGGCGAGCAAGGCCAGGGGGCGATCAAGATCGAGAGCTTGAAGGAGCTCGCGAAGATCGCCACGGGACGGAGTGACCTCGAGGGGGCGATCAGACTATACAGGCTGCTGGGGGATACGCTCGACACCTACTATTCGCCTTCAGCTCTCGAGACCATTGGAGATATCTATTTGAAGGAGCGCCAGACCCCGGCGGCGATCGATGCTTATGAGCACGTCATTCTCAAGTATCCTCAGAGTGTCTCGGCCGGTGAGGCCAGGAGGAAGATCGACATTGCCAAGCGGGAATCCGAGAGCGTCCCTGCCGGTGAGGTCAAGAGGACCGAATAGAGGAAGCGCGCTCGCTGCGCGGTGGATCCTGGCGGTCCTGGTGGCCGCGCTTGCGGTCGGGGTGCTCGCGGTACCCCACGACGCCCGAGCCGACAAGATCCTTGTTTACATGGATCTTGCTCAGACCGATCACCTCAAGGCCTACGGCCTCGCTTACTGGTGCCTCGAGCAGGGCCTCAACGTGGAATGGCTGCTGAACTACAGGGCCGGATCGTTCATGATTGATGCGAACGATCTGGTTGCGCGGAAGGCTACCCTGATGGGAGTTGCCTTCGATCTGGTGCCCGATGGCCAGGTCGCGGAGATCTACTCCACCATCGAACGCGAAAACATGGAGGTGGTCCTGCTGGAGAAAGCGCCGGCGATCGCGGTCTATACGCCTCCCGAGAAGGAACCCTGGGATGACGCCGTGATGCTGGCCTTGGACTATGCCGAAATTCCCTACACCAAGATCTATGACGAAGAGGTGCTGGCCGGCGACCTGGAGAACTACGACTGGCTGCATTTGCATCACGAGGACTTCACCGGTCAGTACGGCAAGTTCTACTCGAGCTACCGTGACGCCGACTGGTACAAGCAGCAGGTCGCATCTTCAGAGGCCATGGCCAAGAAACTGGGCTTCACCAAGGTTTCGGAGCTCAAGAAAGCCGTGGCGCGGAAGATCAAGGAATACATCGGCCGGGGAGGCTTCGTCTTCACCATGTGCTCGGGCACCGACTCCTTTGACATAGCTCTGGCCGCCGAGAACGACGACATAGTGGCCAACGTGTTTGATGGTGATCCGCCTGATCCGCATTACCAGGAGAAGTTGGATTACTCGAAGACGCTGGCTTTCACCAACTTCAAGGTGATCCCCAATCCCTTGATCTACGAGTATTCCGATATTGATACCACGCCCAAGGCGGTGCAGCGCGGGCAGGCCAACGATTACTTCACCCTCTTCGACTTCTCGGCAAAGCAGGATCCTATACCCACGATGCTGACTCAGGATCATGTGGCCGTGATCAACGGCTTCATGGGTCAGACCACGGGCTTCGAGAAGAGCCTGATCAAGAAGAGCGTGACGATCATGGCTGAGACCGAGGGTGAGGATGACGTCAAGTACCTTCACGGCGCCTTCGGTAAAGGCACATTCACGTTTTACGGCGGGCATGAT
>DATKKY010000225.1:0-4435 GCA_035542695.1 bacterium
CGGCAGCATGCTCGAGGAATCGCACATGGCGCGCTTGGGCTCTGGATGGGTCTCAAGGAACAGCCCATCGACCCCGGTTGCCACCGCGGCCCGCGCCAGATAAGGAATGAACTGCGGCTCCCCGCCGGCTGGGTCGCTGGAGGGGTGCCCATAGATCCTGACGGCGTGGGTGGCGTCAAAAATCACCGGACAATCCAGCGATCGCATGATGGGCAGCGCCCTCATGTCAATCACAAGTCGGCGGTAGCCGAAGGAACTGCCCCGTTCGGTCAAGATGATGTTGGTGTTGCCCGTGCTCCTTATCTTGGAGACCACGGCTTTCATATCCTCAGGGGCAACGAACTGCCCCTTCTTGACATTGGCCACTCGCCCCGACCGGCCAACCGCCAGCGCCAGCTCTGTCTGCTGGCTCAGATAGGCTGGTATCTGGATCACGTCCAGGACCTCCGCAGCCCGCCCCACCTGCTCCCGGCAGTGAACGTCGGAAAGCACCGGCACGTCCACTCTGGACTTGACCTCGGCCAGGATGCGCAGTCCGTCCTCCAGCCCCGGTCCCTTGAAGCCCGATGCGCTGGAACGGTTGTCCTTCTCGTAGGATGACTTGAAGATGAGGTTGAGGCCGAGCTCGCGGGTGACCGCCTTGAGATGGGTCGCGACCTCAAGGCAGGTGTCCAGGTCCTCGATCACGCAGGGGCCGCCTATCACCGTGAAGACGTCCCCACCGACTTCGAAGTTGCCCACTTTGACTTTGACCACTTGAGAGTCCCTCATGCGATGTCGGCAACCAGCCGACCCTTTATCTTGTGCGCCTTCGCCGCTCTTATGAACTCCCGGAACAGGGGATGCGCCCTTGATGGCCTGGATTTGAGCTCGGGGTGAAACTGGCAGCCCACAAACCACGGGTGTTCCCGCATCTCAATCATCTCCACCAGCCCGCCGTCGGGAGACGTGCCGCTCACGACCAGCCCCTTCTCCAACATGGCATCGCGGAAGAGGCCGTTGAACTCATAGCGGTGCCGATGGCGCTCACTGATCACGCGGGTGCCGTAGGCTGCGAGAGCAAAGGTATCCTCCCCGAGGTGGCAGGGATAAGCTCCGAGGCGCATGCTTCCTCCCATCCGCGAGATGCCGCGCTGCTCCGGCATAAGGTCAATCACCGGGTAAGGCGTGGCCGAATCGAACTCGGAGCTATTGGCCCCCTTCAAGCCGCACACATTCCTGGCGAACTCGATCACAGCGCACTGCATGCCGAGGCAAATGCCCAGGAAGGGGATACGGTTCTCGCGAGCGTACCGGACGGCCTCAAACATGCCATCGGTCCCCCGCTCGCCGAAACCGCCGGGGATCAGGATACCATCGAACCCGCGGAAGATGCTCTCGGCGACTTCTGGCCGCACTTGCTCGGAGGGCACCCAGCTGGTCTCCACGCGGACGTCATTGGCAATACCGGCATGGACGAAGGCCTCATTTATGCTCTTGTAAGCATCCTGGAGCTCGGTGTACTTGCCGACCAGCGCGACGCTGACCTGGCCCGAAGGGTGCCGCAATTTGTCCACCATCTCCTTCCAGTCACTGATATCTGGTTCCGGGCAGGTCATCCTGAGCATGGAGACCACCAGCGCGTCCAAACCACCTTCGTGGAACATCAGCGGCACTCTATAGACCGAATCGACATCTTTGGCCTCAATCACCGCGTCCTTGCGCACATTGCAGAAGAGCGCCATCTTCTGCCGGGCATCCTCGCTTATGTGACGCTCGGTGCGGCAGAGCAGGATGTCGGCCTGGATGCCTATCTCTCTAAGCTCGCGGACGCTGTGCTGAGTAGGTTTGGTTTTCAGTTCCTTGGCAGCCTCGATGTAAGGCACCAGCGTCAGGTGGACGAAGACAGTGTTATTACGGCCTAGCTCGAGCCTCATCTGCCTGATGGATTCGAGGAAGGGCAGGCTTTCGATGTCACCCACCGTGCCACCGATCTCGCTGATGCAAACATCCATCCCGCGAGTCTCCCCTACCTTCATGACCCGGCTCTTGATCTCATCGGTCACGTGGGGAATCACCTGGACGGTCCTGCCCAGGTAGTCGCCCCGGCGCTCGCGGGCCAGAATGGCATCATAGATCTGCCCGGCGGTCACGTTGTGGTCGCGGGTCAGATCCTCGTCCAGGAAGCGCTCGTAGTGGCCTAGATCAAGATCAGTCTCGGCCCCGTCGTCGGTGACGAAGACTTCCCCGTGCTGGAACGGGCTCATGGTGCCGGGATCAACGTTGAGGTAGGGATCGAACTTCTGCAGCGTGACCTTGAGCCCCCGCTTCTTGAGCAGCATTCCGAGCGAGGCTGCAGCTATGCCCTTGCCTAGTGATGAAACCACTCCACCTGTGACAAAGATGTACTTGGCCATTACGGAGCACCTCTCGCAGCTAGGATCTTCTCCACCTTCGCAATGTCGGCAGGAACGTCAACACACGGGTTTGACCCCGCAACCACTTCGACCTTGATCTTGATCCCGAGGTAGAGAGCTCTCAGCTGCTCGAGCGATTCCAGGAGCTCCATTTCGCACGGCTCGGCTCCGGCCAGCTCCGCCAGAGCTCCGCGGCTGTAACCGTAAGTGCCGATGTGCCTCAGGTAGGTGGACGCCTTGAGATCGACGTCAGTGCCCTGGTCAAAATACTTCCTGGGAAAGGGAATGGAATGGCGTGAGAAATAGAGAGCGTGGCCATCACGGTCCACAATCACCTTGACCACATTTTGATCGAAGAGGTCGCTCCGCGTGATTATCCGGGCCGCCAGAGTCGCCATGGGAGCTCCCTCCGCGACCATCCGGGCGACTGCATCGACCAGACCGGGATCGATAAGAGGCTCATCCCCCTGGACATTGACGTAATAGGGAGCTTGCAAGCGGTCTGCGACTTCGGCTACCCGATCGGTTCCCGACCTGTGCTTGGCTGAGGTGATCATCGCCTCGCCACCGAAGCTCTCGACCACCCGGCTTATCCGCTCATCGTCGGTCGCTACCACGACCCGTGAGAGCCGCTTCGCCCGGGAGACCATCTCATATACCCGCTGAATCATGGGCTTGCCGGCGATCGCAGCCAGCGGCTTTCCGGGAAAACGGGTCGAGGCGTACCGGGCCGGGATTACCCCGATCGTCTGACCGCTCTCAGGCACTCTGCTTGTACGCCTCCTTGCCGGTCTCGTAAAGGTCATTGCCAAACATGTCGATCGCGACAATCAACGGTAGCTCCTTGACCTCCATCCGGCGTATGGCTTCCGCCCCCAACTCCGGATAGGCGACGACCTCCGACTTGGTGATGGACTTCGAGATAAGCGCGCCTGCCCCACCGACCGCCGCGAAGTAGACTGCCCCGTGCTGCTTCATTGCCTGCTTGACCTCGGCCGACCGCGGTCCTTTGCCTATCATGCCCTTGAGCCCCTTGCTTATCAGGAGCGGGGTGTAGGCATCCATTCGGCCGGACGTGGTTGGTCCAGCTGAACCTATCGCATAGCCGGGCTTCGCAGGCGACGGTCCCACGTAGTAAACTGCAGCTCCCTGGAGGTCAAAGGGGAGCTTCTCGTGCTTGTCGATAAGCTCCACGATTCGCTTGTGAGCGGCATCCCGGGCGGAGTAGATCGCTCCGGTCAAGGTGATCTTGTCCCCGACCCTGAGGTTCTTGAGATCATCGTTTGTGAGCGGCGTCTTCAGGTTCTTGATCTGAGCCATGCCGGTCCTCCAATCTACCTATATCACCCTGTGGCCATGCCGTGATGCGTGGCAGTTGAGGTTCACGGCCGCCGGCAGGGAAGCAATATGACACGGGTAAGTCTCAATGTGAACATCCAGGGCGGTCACCCGTCCGCCAAGGCCCTGAGGGCCTATGCCCGTGGCGTTGATTCGCTTCAAGAGCTCCTCCTCCACCTCGGCATAGAAAGGATCCTCGTGACGGACACCCAGAGGCCTCAAGAGAGCCTTCTTGGCCAGGTAGGCCACCTTCTCAAAGGTGCCACCTATGCCCACCCCGACCACAACCGGCGGACACGGATTGCCCCCGGCAATCTCCACCCGTTCCACCACGAAGTTCTTCACGCCCTCTATGCCTTCGGCCGGCTTGAGCATCTTGACCGCGCTCATATTCTCGCTGCCGCCGCCCTTGGGCGCTATGGTCACCTTGACCTTGTCGCCGGGAACGATGCTCAGGTGCACCACTGGCGGCGTGTTGTCACCTGTGTTGACCCGCTTGATGGGATCAGCCAGAATTGATTTTCTCAAGAATCCCTCGGTGTAACCGCGCTTGACACCGTCAGCTATTGCCTGGTTGATGTCTCCGCCCGCGAAATGCACGTCCTGCCCGACTTCCAGGAACACCACCGTGAAGCCCGTGTCTTGGCAGATCGGAATCATTTCCTCGCGGGCAATCCGCGCATTCTCGAGCATCATGTCGA
>DATKKY010000226.1:0-10324 GCA_035542695.1 bacterium
CATCCGCTCGATCCGGAGAACAAGTATCTCTATCACGCGTTCGTCGAGTCACCCGACATGATGAACATATACAATGGCAACGTCTTGTTGGATGGCGCTGGTGAGGCGGTGGTGGAATTGCCCACCTACTTCGAAGCTCTCAATCAGGATTTCCGATACCAGCTGACCCCCGTGGGAGCCCCCGCACCGAACCTCTACGTGGCAGAGAAGGTATCCGGCAATCATTTCAGGATTGCAGGCGGGGCGCCAGGGATGGAGGTCTCCTGGCAGGTCACGGGTGTCAGGAAGGACGCCTACGCTCAGGCGCATCGCATAGAGCCGGAAGTGGCCAAGGAAGCTGAGAACCGGGGAAGGTACCTTAATCCTAGGGAGTTGGGTAGACCCGAGGAGATGGGCATAGCCTGGGGCAAGATCCAAGCGACACGTGAGATGAGCGCGCGGATGAACCAGAAAGAGGCCACCCCCGCGAACGTACCCGAGCCTGAAAGCATCGGGCCTCCGGGTGCCAGGCGCGGGGCGGCGGGACGGTGATGCTGCCCGCGGTGGGCATCTCGCGCTGCACTGCAGGCGCCACCCGAAGCACCTGATTGTAGCGACGGCTCCCTCGCGGGCGCAACCGCCCGGGGAGCCGTCGTCAGTGACTCAGCCTCTAGTGTGAGGTTATCTCCAGACCACGATCTTGGTTGTCACTTCCTCCTGCCCAAAGCGCACTCTCAGGAAGTAGATGCCACTTCCAAATGAGCCCGCGTCAGGCCTCCACTCAACCTCGTGGTACCCACTCGAGTAAAGACCGCTCGGCAGTGTCGAGACCTTGCGGCCGGAGACATCAAACACATCCAGCTCGACCCTGCCGGCCGCCGGAAGCCCGAATCTGATCCGGGTGCTCTCGGTCACAGGATTCGGCATGCCTGCTACGACCACTAACCTCGACGGTATCTCGCGCTGCGTCACACCGGCTGCAGGATCGTAGATCTCGAAGTCCGCATCGCTCACATCTTCACTTGAGTTCAAGGCAGCGTCATAGGCAATCACCTTGACCCGCGCAGTCGGGGTCGCAGGCCCCGTCACTAGCCAGGAGAAGACCCCATCATTGGTCTCTCCGGTTGCCAGCGTCTCGCTATAGGTCGCGCCGGCCGGGGCCGGGCTCTTTCTATCCTGAGCTCCGGCTACAAAAAGCGCTCGACTTTGGCGTCAACCTCCAACTGCTTGCCTGCGCGCTCGATGAGCAGGGTACGAGTCTCGCCCGGTTTGCCGCGCAGCGCATCCACAACCTTGCCCATGGTCGCGCCCTGCGCCCTGAGGCCGCCGACCTGAAGCAGTTTGTCGCCGGCCTCGACGCCCTGAACCGCGGGCTGGCCGCCCCTGGCGGCGACACCTACCACCGAGTAGCTCCCGTCCGCTTCGGGCCGCAACGTGAGACCGACCAGGTCCATGTCGGTAGTGTCGAACTCAGCCCCCTGCTCGAAATAGACAGCACTCCCCGCGTAGTCAAACTCAAGCCGAAAGGCCTTGAAGGCATTGGGGCCCAGAAAGCCGGCCACCGGCCGTGCAGTCTTCTGTGAGTACCACGTGCCAACGTCCATCCCGCCCGGGAGGAAGTTGGGCAATCCGACAAGACCGACGCCGGCCAGATGCACCGCGCCCAACTGCATCTCGGGCACCCGAACGACGGCCCAAGCCGATTCCTCCGGCCACCATCCCCAGATGTTGGCGCAGCCGACCGCGCCGGTCGTGCGAGGCCAGTCCGGGTGACGCCCGGACAGGCGGTCCAGGAAGCCGAGTGACACATAGCTATATGAGGCACCGTTATCCAAGGCGAGGCTCAGGCTATCGCCGCCGATTGAGCCATCTATCTGGATGATGCCGGTCTCAGGATTGACGCTCGCCGGAACCCGCGTGCCGCGATGTGGGAGGCTCCCGGGCGGAGCCAGCGTAAGCTCGAGCCGCGGGTAGTCGAATACGACCTGGTATTTCTCGAGGACGGTCGCGGGCAAATTGGCGTCGCTCCCCGTTGTGCTGAAAAGCCAGGGCACAGCGGACATCACCTGGGACTTGATGCCCGTCAAGTCGATCGGCATCCCCCCGATGCGCACGCCCGCCGGCGGTGTTATCTCAAGCGCTGGAATCTGTCCATCGGCTCCCGGCTTGGCCGCCGAGAGGTCGATGCCCAAATCCCGGGCCAGCCCTTCACTGATGAAGAAATCCGGATTGCCCGTATCGACCCACAGCCGGGCTTTGCGCCAGCTGCCGTCCTTCCGCTGAAACTCCGCTTCTACCGTCATGCGGTTGTGGTCGAGCACGATCGGAACCGTCACTGCGCTTTTCGCTCCTTCCCGGGCGCACGCAGCCGGCAGCAGCACCAGCAGACACCCGGCGATGGCCACCAGCCATCCAAGCCCTGACTTCATTCGAGCCTCCTATGGTTTTGATATACCATTGACGTCGGTTTTCATCTATCATTTTGTAAGTGCAAGGTCGGCCGTGCCGGAACGAGAGATGATCCCGCATGCCTCAAGATAGATCGCGCATCATACGCCGCTTACGCTCCGCCCTCCTGGCTGCGGTTGGTGTCATCCTGTTTCTCATTGGGGCCGGCTACGTGATTATCACCCAATTCCCGTCGGTGGGTGCCTACGGGGCCGACCTCTTGCGGGACGTAGTCGGCGACCAGGCCGTGGCGCGGCTGGAAACAGCTTCGCTTGAGATCCAGGATGCGGTTCACACAGCAGCCCACAAGCTGGGCCACCTCAAACCGCTGGCGCCCTGGGCCCTGGTCACGCGTGAGAATCCTGCCACCCCGCCCCCTCTTGCCCCGCCGGCCGCCGAGTCAACTCGGGTCGCTCCGCCCCGCTGGCCTCCGAGGCCGCTCGCTCCACTCGGATCAGTGCAGGGAGAGGGTCAGTGGCTGGCTTATTTGAGTGACTCCACGGGAGCGACGGTCGCTTATCGCACCTTCCTCCAGCCGGACTCCACTCGGCCCTACGCCGTGGTCGCGATTGTCGCCTTCGATTTGGAGAAGACCGCTCTGGAGTTTGTGCTCGGGACCGAAGAGCCGGCATCGAAGGTGTCCGTGGATCGTCCCGGCACCATTCCGGCCGTCGATCGCTGCCCCGGCAGATTGCTCGCCGTTTTCAACGGAGGGTTCAAGGCCCGCCACGGCTACTTCGGCGTGAGGGTGGGCGGAGTCACCGTGATTCCAGCCCGCGAGGGATTCGGGACGGTGGAGGTGGCTGCCGATGGCCACACCCGGATCGGCATCTGGGGCACCGATATCGTCCCCTCACGTGACGCCCGGTTCTGGCGGCAGAACGGCCCCCTGATTGTCCATGATGGCCAGGTCAATCCTCACACTGCCGATACCGATCCTCTGAATTGGGGCTTTACTGTGGCCGGAGTCACGGCCACCTGGCGCTCCGCGCTGGGGATAAGCGCTGATGACAAGACGCTCTTCTATATCGCGGGGCCAAGCCTCACGATGCGGGCGCTGGCCAGGGCGGTAGCGGCCTGCGGAGCAAGCCAGGCAATACAGCTGGACATCAACAGCTACTGGGTTCACTTCGAGGCCATACACGCAGCGGAATCGAGACTGCACGCGCAGCCATTACTGGAGTCGATGAAGAACGGAACGGGCCGCTACTTCAGTCCGTATTCGAGGGACTTCTTCTATGTGGTCGCTGCCCGCTAGGGCCTATTTCGCGACCACCATTTTCTTGAGAACGCTCTCGCTGCCGGCCGTGAGCTTGCAGAAGTAAAGGCCCGGAGCGACGCTTGCACCCCTGGCATCCCGGCCATCCCAAACCACCGAGGTCTCGGACGATCCGACCGGCCCATCAAGCAGCGTCTTCACGACCTGGCCGGCGACGGTGTAGATCGCGATGCGGGCATCGCGGCTGCCACCCGGAACCGAGAACGATATGGTGGTGCCTCCGCTGAACGGATTGGGCGAGTTCTGCCGGAGCACAAGTCCCGCGCGTGCCCCTGGCTTCTCGACGCCAGCTACCGGCGGATTGAACCAGGCCATGATGCGGCCGATGAGCGCGTTCTGGTTGTTGGGCGCAAGAGCCGTGGTGCTCACATTCTCGAAGGGGAACGACAGGAAGACCACTTGGTGATTGTTCTCAGCTACCTTGAGCCCGCAGGTCCCCGTCGTGAAGGTGAACACGGAATCAGTGCCGGCATCAAGCACGAAACTGTCGCTGATGCTGGTGGGGAGCGGCCCCCCCGTGAGCGGCAGCGTCATGCCGTCGGAAATGGCATCTCCGGTGACGCCGTTGGCCGGCGATCCCCCGGTGTCGTTGGTCCAGGATGCAATGTGGAGATAATTGGCGGTGAAGTCGGTCGCGCCACTGCGGCTCGAGAGGTACCCCGCGCTTCCCAGGAAGAGCTTGCCGCCGGCATCGAGGAAAGCCGCCAGGTCGGTCTCGACGCCGCTCGAGATGGAATAGGCATCGCTCGAAGCGGTCGTCCAGAAGACGATCCAATATGACTTGAGCCGGACCTGGTTCGGCACTCCGAGCAGGGTCGTATCCCAAACCTGTACAGGATATCCGTTGGCGGCAAGCGCGTTCACCAGATAAGTCTGGTAGTTATTATCGTCGTCATCGTCCACCAGCAGAATGGAGGGCAGCTCGGTCCAGGTGGCGTAGATTTCGGTGTGGCTGACGCCCGGAGCGCTCTTCATCGTGCCCGTGAGAGTCACCTTGCCCATGTTCTGCGTGAAGCCGGTGAAGAAATCCACGGTCAGCGAATCCAACTGGCCCGGAGTCAAGTACATCTTCCCCACGACCCCGGGGCCGATGCACTTGCCCCGAAAGCAGAGATCGGCGGACCACATCGCAGGCAAGGACGCCGAGATGGAGAGCCTGATGGTGTCAGCCTGGGTCCCGGTGTTCTGGATGTACGTGGTGAAAGTAGCAACTGCACCCTGACCGACCTCCTGGGCATAATCATACGTCGTGAACTGGAAGTTGTAGGAGGCGAAGCAGGGGGCCGTCATGAAACCAATCCCAAGCAATCCGATTGCGAGCAGCAAAGCGACCTTGGTCATGCTAAGGGGTTTCATTATTACGCTCCTTGTTTGGGATAATTATAACACGTTCGCGCGCCGATTTCCAGCGCGAAATAGGCCGGGGCTACTCGTGCTTCAGTCTTGCGGCTTGGAGCACTTCGCGAGTTGAGATATCCTGAACAAAAGCAATCACATCCATGTTGTCGGTCACCCAGCCCGCCTGGACCGCAAAGTCCTGCTCCACGTGGGTCGAGTCGCCATAGGCAGCGAGAGTCAACGTCTGGTCGTCCAGCAGATCCCTGGTCACGAAATCGAAGACTTTGGCAAAGTAGCCATTGTAGCTGACTTCGTTTTCGATGACGGCGAATCTGAGCACCAAGGGATCGCCGGGCAGCCGGCCAGCCACCTTGACTCCGGCCGCCACATTGCCGCTCGTCTCACCGATCTGGCCGGTGAGCGTGAGCTGAATCGGAGAAACCACCTCGAGCCGGCTTGATATCTCAAATCTGTAGAGCGCGGCTGCCTGGTCGGCAGTCTCGGCGCCGGCCATCGGCCGAAGCCCGTCGAAGACCGCGATCGGCCACTGCTCCGGAAAGTAGTTTTCATCAGCGGTGTACCAGCCAATACGCGCATCGGTCTCGTCGGTGGCGAGCCCATCCGAATTGGGAGCGTCAGAGGGCTTGTCGTGGTAGGCAACAACCACCAGCCGGTCGAGGCCAAACTCGGTGAGCATAGTATTAAGCGCCGCCTCGGCCTTGGGGCAGTTCTGGCACTTGTTGGTGGTAAAGAGCTCGACCAGAGCCACGCGCTCAACGCCCTTGGGCAGCACCGTGAAGGAGCAATCGGCCGACTTGGCGCTGAGGGCGCCGCTATTATCCCGCGCGCGGACCGAAAAAGTGTGCTGGCCTGCGGTGACGCTGTCGATCACGGCGCTGTCCGCCTCGGTCCCAACCCACGCCGCGCCGTCATAGCTCCACTCGTAGCTCGCCACCGTGCCGTCGAAGTCGGTGCCAAGCCAGGCGAAAGTCACGTTGTCGCCCTCAAGCACCTGGCCCGTGCCCGGGCAGGCACTCCGGAGTTCAATCGTGGGTGCGGTGTTGACGTCCTCAAACCAGTCGCAGCCGGCAAACCCAACCAGCACCGCGCCCAGGATGATCGCGACCAATGTCCTCGTGGCTTTCATAGTTTCCTCAGAACGATTTCGAGAATCTTAGCCTGACTCCTGTGAACTCCGGCTCGGTATAGCAGACCCCGCCACTGCACTTCTTGCCCCCACGCTCGCTGCCGCCGCCGATCGAGGCATCAAGCCCCTCGGCCACGTTGACCCCGACTTCGCCATAGACCCAGACATTCTGCTTGAGCCCGTCTTGATTGGTGCCCTCGGCCACGGCCGAAAGCGTGATCGCATCGGTGGGATAGAAGGTCAAGGACCCAAGGTAGTTGTTGAAGACCGGCTTGGGATGCTCTTCGACCGTCTGAAGCCCGAAGCCGAAGTCCACGCCCTTGCCCGACTGCGGCGTCACTTGGCCTTCGAGCATACCCGTCTTGTACTCGGTGAGCCCTCCACCCGAATACTCCCGCGACCACGCGCCGCCCCAGGTGGTGCCCACCAGATCGGTGATGGGCCGCTCAAGCTGGCCGAACATTTCCCAGTGGGCCAGATCGCGATTTGCCTTGCGCGCCTCGGAAGCGCTGAAGGTGATCGGCGTATCCTTCAAGACCGTCAGGGTTCCCTCGGCCAAATAGCCTCGCTCGTCAGCCAGATCCACGACGTGCGTGGTGCGGTTCATAAGCGTTGACAAGTGCTCCCGGACGCAGGTCGGCGGATTGACCAGCAAGTCCGTGAAGCGCCAATATTGCTTGTACTCTCCGAGCAGCGTAAGCCACTGGGTTGATACCGTGCCGGAAACGTAGCCCGCGTGCCCGCCAAGCTTGCCCTGCCTTAAGTCCGGGTAGTAGTCGCCCTGGCGATGCGCGAAGTCTCCCACCAGGTGGGTTGGCCCCAGCCACAGCTCGGCCTCGCCCCCCAGGACCGTGTCATAGAACTTGCTGAGCGCGGCTGGAAGCGCGCGCTCCTTGTCGTGCCGCTCGGTCTCGCGGGCCAAGGCGCTGGCTGCCACTGACACCAGCCCCTCCCGCGCCACCACAACCCGTCCGCCGCTCAGGCGATGCTCGTTGTATTGGATGTCGCTCACGCGCTCGGTCGCCTTGCCTGAAAGCCCGCTCAGCTTGACGCCGCCGACCTGGTATTCGCCGAGAATCCCATCCAGGGCGGTGTCTTTCTCAAGGTCTACGTCCTCGAAGCTTCTCAGGGTCAGCCCGCGGTCGAACGTTGCGAAGAAGTGGCCGGCCCTGAGGAAGATGCTGCCCGCCGGCCCAAGGCTATCCACCCTGAATTCGGCGTAGCGATGCTTCATTATGGGCTGGGGAACTTCGATGCCGCGAGGGTTGTAATGGGTGTCGCTCAGATGGTAGCCGCGGTAGGTGCTGCCCAGGGTGAAGTAACTGAACTCGCCTTCGGCATCCAGCCGGGTGTCGAGCACCGTCGCGCCCAGCTTGGTGTTGTAGAGGTCGGTGCTCCTTAAGCTGCCCCGGACCTCGCCCTCATGGGCAAGGCCCACCTGGGCCACCGCGATAACTGCAAGACCTGCGAAGGTTATGCCGGCCCAGACCCAGGACGCCGCTCGTCGAGAGGCATCACTTGTCAACCGTGCCCTCCCCAGATGCCTTCTTAACCAGGATCGACTCAACCGCCTGTGAGAGTTTCTCCTCGTTGGTCGGACTGTAGCCGATCGAGCTATAGACTATCTGGCCTTCCCGATCAAGAACCAAGGTGCGGGGGATGGGCACCACGTTGTACTTCCGCGCTACCGCGCCATCGGTGTCCAGGACCACCTCGAAGGTGAACTTCTGGGACTTGATGAAGGGCGCGACGCGCGACTGCGACTTGGGACTGTCAACCGCAATCGCGACAACCGTCAGGCCTTGCGCCTTGTACTTGTCGTAAGTCTGCTGCAACGCCGGGAAACCCTTGATGCAGGGCTTGCACCAGGTTGCCCAGAAATCGACAACCACCGGCCCCCGCTTGAGGAGCTCGGCGAGTTTAATCACCTTGCCGTCAATATTGGACAGGGCGAAATCCGGAGCCTTGCCCTGAGCGCCAGTGGCGACTGGAGCCGCAGTCGTCGTCGTAGTCGCAGTCGCAGTCGCAGCCTGGTCATCAGCAGCAACGGCTGCCACGGCCAGAGTCAGCACCACGACACTCACAACTGCCAAGCTAACCTGTATCAACCTCGTCACATTCAACTCCTCGAGTCAGCAACCTGACCCATCTTTCCAAACCTAACACTTCTTGCCAAAGAAGCAAGTGCCGGGGGTTCGTCGCCCCCGGCACCAGTCACGATCTCACTTCAAGAGAACCATTCTGCCGGTGCGGGAGGCATCATCCACGTCCAGCTTATAGTAGTACATGCCGCTACCCACCTGATGCCCCGCCGCATCCCGGCCATCCCAGGCCGCCGAGTAGGAGCCCGGCTCGAGATGGGTGTTGACCAGGTTGGTCACCAGCTGGCCCGTCGCCGTGAAGACCGACAGGCGCACGGAGCCGGCATGGCTGAGCTGGTAGGCAATCCGGGTGTTGGAGCTGAACGGATTGGGAGCATTCTGGCCGAGCCAGACCATCGCCGGCGTTTTGGGCGGAGGCACTGAAGCCATATCCACGACTCGCGCGCAGTTGGCCTGGAGCATGGTCGCGTGATTGACCATGTACGGCGGCAACGTGTCGGGCTTGACCCAGGTGGTATCAGTCACCTGAACGAAGATATTGGTGAAGATCTGGTCGAGGTTATAGACCGGATCAATCCGGTAGGCGCAATCGAAGTGGAGCGAGTCGCCCTTGGAAAGCTCTATAGGGAAGCCCGACGAGGTGGACGGGAAATCCCGGAAGGCATAGCGCCATTTGCCGAAGGGGTAAGGATACCGGTGGTTTTCCTCGGTCACGGCCACGAAGGCTGCGACTCCCGTGGTATGCGGCGTCTTGGGAATGTCGCCCTCCGCGATGATATCAAAGCTGACATAGACCGAATCCCAATCCTTGCTGGGGTACTGATGGAGATTGATTCTGACTGGGCTTGGTACCGCCAGCAGACTGTCAAGATCGGCCCGGAGCCACTGGGAGAAGTCCATGTTTTCCCAGCGCGCGTCGTACCAGCCATCGAGCACCGGGTAGGGCGCCCAGCCGACATCGTAGTAGGCGACGCGATCCTGCACGGGCAGAGGATTGAACAGGTAGTAAGGGTCCTGAGGGCCTGGCCACCACACGTGATACGCAATCGGGACAACCTGCCCCGAGTAGCTACCAACGATCGCTTCGAGCGAATCCTTGATAGACTTGCAGCCCGCTCACTGGCAGTTGGTAAAATCCTCAAATAGCACCATGCGCTGAACTGCGAGCGCCGGGAGCGCATTGAGGACGACAAGCGCGAGAGCCACTATAGCCGTCTTGCGCATTACTACCTCCTTGGGTCTTCCGACCCATACCGGTACATCGTGCCTTATTGTCTATTATATCACGCCAGCGCCGCAAATTCAACGCCAAACCGCCTACGGGGCGGCGGTCCGGCCGCCGTAACCGCCACAATTCCAAGGCGTTGCGCGCGAGCCCCAGTTCATCGCCGCACCGCTTCCCCTCACCACCTCGCGCTTCCCCGCACCACCTCCCGCCCCGCCCATAAAAAAACCGGGGGGCTTGCGGCCCCCCGGCAAAGCAGCCTACGCCTATTTCAAGAAGACCATCCGGCCATTCCGCGTTCCATCGGGAGTGTCGAGGCGGTAGTAGTACATGCCGCTACCCACGCTCTTGCCGAACCGATCCTGGCCGTTCCAGGTAGCCGTATGCGCACCCGGCTCGACGTGACCATCGGCAAGTGTGGTGACCAACTGGCCGGTTGCCGAATAGACTGAGAGCCGCGCATTGCCCGCGTGGCTGACGGCGAAGGCAATGGTCGTCCCGCCCTTGAAGGGGTTCGGGGTGTTCTGACCAAGCCACACCTCGCCGTCCGCTCCGCCGACTCCGCGAGGCACCGCTGCCAACGGGTCATACGCCTTCGCCTGCGCCGACTGCAGCACCTTGTTCCGCTGCTTGCCCGGAATGCTCGTAACCGTCCGGTTCTGGACCCAGATGGTCGTGTAGAGCTGACCCACGGTGTACACGGGGTCGATAGGATACGCCCAGTCGAAGTGGAGCGAATCCCCCTTCTGAATCGTGATCATCTGGCCATCGGAAGTCGGGAACATCTTCCTGAAGGGTTCCCGGTA